>JAPOZE010000077.1:0-4770 GCA_026706225.1 Acidobacteriota bacterium | reverse complement strand
TCGCCAGGCTGAACCAGGCTCTCTCCAGCCAGGAGGATCCGGGATAACGCTGCTCTATCCGGTGAACCGTTCGCCGGAATGAATCGTCGTCATCGAGTCTGCGGTAGTTCTCGGCCCGGTAGAACAAGGCCTGGGGCTGCAGCGCCAATTCGGCCGGCAAGGCCTCCAGTGTGCGGAGAGATTCCCGTTGCCTTCTGGAGTGAAATTCGGAAATGGCCCGCCACAACTGAAGCCTGGCCTTTTCGGCGGGTGAGCCGGTCACCTCGATGGCGGTGTTCAATGCCTGAACGGCCCGGCGGTAGCGTTTCCCCTTGAAGAGCTTTTCGGCCCGCGCTCGCTTCCAGTCCGGCGGGACCTCGAAGAACTCCCGGGGGTGGTCGAGCCGCAGGCGATTGATGGCCGCCAGAGCCTTCGGGCTCACCCGGCTCAAGGGAAACCGGTAGTGCAGGCGGAGGTAGCCGTCGATGGATCTTCGGGTTTCCCCCAGGGACTCGTGAGCGGCCGCGGCGTAGAAGTGAGCCGCGCCAGACTTGGAGAGATGGGGCCAATCCCGCTGAGATTCAGGAATGAGTTGAGGATTTCCTGCCAACAGGGCGTCTTCCCAAAGGAAAGCGATGGCCTTCCGGGCCAGGTGGCCCCGGGGAAACCGCCTCAGGTAGGTCAGCCACCCCTCGATGGCACGCGTAGGCCGATCGAGCTCGTGCAGGACCTCGGCGTGGTGGTAGAGGATGAAATCCGGGATGGGGACCTGGTCGGCGCCGACCAGCGCCATTTCCAGCGCGTCCAGCGCCGATTCCAGGCGGCCCTCCCGAAGGTCCCGGTAGCCCAGCAGGTAGTACCCGAGGGCGGCCAGAGGACTCTGCGGGTTCTGTTGGCTGAACTCCAGCAGTTCCAGCCTGGCGGAAGGGGAGTCGCCATCCGTGAAATTGCGGCAAAGCTGCTCGAAACGGGCTTGGTCCGAACCCTGGGCCAGGGCTCCGGTGGCCCGATCGGCGGGGAACGGAAGCAGGAACAGCAGGATCGCGGGGACCCACCGGAGGAACGGGCGATCCGGGGCCGCGTTCTTTTCAAACAAAGCCGCCACCTTGGAACGGACCATGGGAGTGGGGAAGGAATGAAGTGGTCTCAAGGGCCGCCCGCACCCCGCCCGCGGCCGGATGGCCTCGCCGAATCCTTCAGCAGCGCCTGAATGGCCTCGAAGGGGCGCCGGTCTCTCCAGCGATCCAGCCGCAAGCCGGCCTGGCCGCGGACGCATTTGTCGGCATAGGGCGCCAACTCCTGTTCGACGGAAGGGCTTTGGGCGGCGCCGGTCCGGTCGGTCTCCGGAAGGAACGGGTTGACCACCACCAGGTCGGCTGCCTCCAGAAGCCGTTCGGAGTCGCCTTTCCACCAATCCCGCGGAAGGCAGGGGTTCACGACAAAGAGCAGGACATCGGGAGCCAGGTGCCCCAGGACGGTGTTTCCCTCGGTCAGGAGCAGGGTGCTTTCCCGGAAGCGATCCCTGCGCAGCAGATCCACCAGAGCCGGATATCCGTCAGGCCGGGCCACGCCCCAGTAGGACTGCCTGGCGCCGGCCTCCACCAGTTTCCCCGTGTCCGTACCCGGTTGAGCCAGAACATCGGGGTCTTCGCACAGCAGAAAACTCCCCTCCAGGCGATGGCAGGGGCAACCGCTGTTTCCCACCGGGCAGAACTGTCCCTCCCGATAGATGGTGGTGAACTTGGCGGTCGAAAAAGCGCCCGGGAACGCCTGGAGAATGGCCAGCAGAAGCGATGTTTTTCCGGAGCCGTTGCACGGTGCCGCAACCGAGACCTGGAGCATGATTCAGGATTTTAGCGCCAACCGCGCCGGCTTCCGAAGCAAAATTGTGTGGTTGGGGTCGTGGGAGGGTTCCGAATCCGGTCCGCCGCCATGGGGGAATTTCAGAATCCGGCCGGGTCGATGCCTGCCAGCCGGTTCCAGGCGAGCACGGCTGCGCCGACGGAGCCGGCGTGGTCGCCCAGTCGGGAGGGCACGATTCTGACCGGTTCCAGGTGTGAGGCCCTGAGAATATGCCGGCCGGCAGTCGCCCGAATCGGCTCCAGGAACTCCTCCTTCAACCGATCCGCGATGCCTCCGCCGATCACCACGCAATCCGGGTCCAGCAGGTTGACCAGGCTGGCCACCAGGAGCCCCAGGCAGTGCTGGGCCCGTTGCAGAATTTCCTGCATGAGGGGGTCTCCCTGCCGCAGCGCCTCCTGGATCACCCGGCTGGTCATGCGCTCCCGGCCCATCCTGGCCATGATGTCCGGAACCAGGCTGGGACGCCCCGAGTCGACGGCTTGACGCATGTCGCGCTCCATGGCGGTGCGGCTGGCCAATCCTTCGGCGCAGCCCTGGCGCCCGCACCCGCAGAGAGGCCCGTCGGCCAGGATCTTGATGTGGCCCACCTCTCCGGCCCCGCCGCAGCTTCCGTGGTAGAGCCGGTTGTCCAGAATGACGCCGCCCCCGATGCCGGTTCCGACGAAAATCGCCACCAGGTTTCTGGCGCCTTGCCCGGAACCGAGGGCATGCTCGCCCACCGCGCCTCCGTTGACGTCATTGTCCAGTGTCACCGGCAGCCCCAGGTTTTGGCTGAGCATTTTCGCCAGGGGATGGTCCTGCCAACCCAGGTTTGGGGCATAGAGCACCACTCCCTTCTCGGGATCCACGGTTCCCGGAGCTCCAATCCCGACTCCCCGAACCCGATTCGATCGCTTCCCAAGGTCTTTCAGGAGCTTGCCGACCGTTGCCGCGATTCTCCGGGTGACGCCCTCGGGACCCAGGTCGGGAAGGGTGGCTCGCTTCCTGGAGGCGAGCACGCGGCCCCGGCCGTCCAGCGCCACTGCCGTCAAGCTGGTGCCCCCGAGGTCAACCCCGACCATGAGGCCTTTGTTCTCTCCCATATGAACTTGTCTCCGAGTCGGCAAGCGGCCGGTAGAGCCGGCGAGAGGGCCGGCCAGGCACGGCGCAACAGTTCCAAAACAGAGTCGCAGCTTACCCCGATTTTTTCCAGAAAATTTGTGAAGCGCTGTCGCGGCTGTGGTAAATTTTCGCCGTGTTCGACCGTGATCGTCAGCCGAGCCGCAGGCGCCCTGGAAGGCTGGTCGGGTTTCTGAGGGTGCTCTTCCTGGCCGGCGTGCTCATCGGCGCCGCCTTGTTGAGTTGCCTGACAGCCATGCGTCTGGCCATCCGCGGCAGCGAGGTCACGGTTCCGGGTGTGATGGGTCGCTCCCTGGAGGAAGCGGGTCGCCGGATTTCGAGTGCGCAGTTGGTCCTCAAAGTGCGAGGCCATCGCTTCGACGACCAGGTGCCCCCGGACGGCATCATCACTCAGAGTCCGGCCAAGGGAAGCCGGCTCAAGAGCCGGGGCACCGTCAAGGTGCTGGTCAGCCTGGGGCCGCGGCGCATCCAGGTGCCCGACTTGCGCGGCAAGACGCTGAGGGCCGGACGCTATCAGCTCCTCCAGAGGGGACTCACGCCTGGCTTCACCTCGACCATCAGCTCCGACAGCACCGAAACGGACCTGGTGGTGTCCCAGTTTCCCCTGCCCGGGGAGCAGGAGAGCCGGTCGCCCACGGTCAACCTGCTGATCTCGGCCGGCCGGTCCAGGGTGGCTTACCTGATGCCCGACCTGGTGGGCAAGCGGCTGGGAGAGGTCTCCCGAACCCTGGCGCTGTGGGACATCGAGTTGGGAGAGGTCCGCTACCAGAGCCTCCCCGGCCTGGCCCCGGGGACCGTCCTGGAACACAGCCCGGCGGCCGGCGACATCATTCAGGAATCAGCCTCGGTGGATTTCGAGGTGGCTCGCTAATTCGATGATTCAAATCGCCCCTTCCATTCTGGCCGCGGACTTCGCCGCTCTGGGAGAGCAGGTTCGGACCGTGGAAGAGGCCGGCGCCCATCTCCTCCACCTGGACGTCATGGACGGGCACTTTGTGCCCAACATTACCTTGGGTCCCCCCGTGGTGGCCTCCATCCGACAGATCACCCGGCTTCCCCTGGATGTCCACCTGATGATCGAGAACCCGGACGCCTACCTCGAGGCCTTTGCCGATGCGGGAGCCGACTGGATCTCGGTCCATGCCGAGGCCTGCGCTCACCTGGACCGGACCTTGAACCGGATCCGCTCGCTCGGATTGTCGACCGGAGTGGTTCTGAACCCGGCCACCTCCCTGTCGGTCCTGGACAACGTCCTGCCCTTGGTGGATTTCGTGCTGATCATGTCGGTCAATCCCGGTTTCGGGGCCCAAAAGTTCATCCCCTACTCCCTGCAGAAGATCGAGGAGCTTCGAAAGATGATTGATCGCAGGGGACTATCCGTTAAAATAGAAGTGGACGGGGGGGTAAGCCTCGTCAACCTGTGCGCGCTGGTCAGGAGCGGTGCGGAGGTGCTGGTCGCCGGTTCCCAGATATTCGGCTCGCCGGACCCCGGCGCCGTGGTACGGGAAATGATCGATCGGTCGGCCGGCTGCACCGAAAGCGGCCGGGATGGATTGCGATAGTCGGGAGACGTTCCTGGAGGAGTTCATGACAAGTCGGAGACCGTTAGCTTGTTTGGCTGTACTCAGCTTGACCTTTTCGGGTTGCTTCTTCGGAGGGAAGAAGGGAGAGGTCATCACCCCCGACGGGGGGGCTGAGCCCGACAAGATTCTTTACGAAAAGGGTCTGCAGGATGTGGCCAAGGGGCGTTACGACGTGGGCCGCCTGGTCTTTCAAAACCTGTTGAACACCTACCCCGACAGTGAATAC
>JAPOZE010000494.1 GCA_026706225.1 Acidobacteriota bacterium | reverse complement strand
CTGGGTCTGGATATCTCCGTTGATCTTGAGCGAAAACGGCAGGGAAAAAGATGGGGAAGAACCTGGAGCGGCGCCATCGAAATCAATAATGGCACCCGTTACCGAAGTTGAAAGGAGATCCTCATCCGGATCGCCGACGCCGACCCGCTGGTATCCCCACTCGAGTTCGGTCGAAAATCCCCGGCCGACAAGGGTGCCGAAGGCGGCAGTCAAGCCGGCTCCGGTGTTCAATCCGGGCGACAGCTCGTTGATGTCCCCCAAGGAGGTCGAGGCATGTGGGAAGAGAGCGTGCCCACTGACGTCGATATAGAAGCGCGTGCTGTCCCGCGTCTGAGCGAGCAGAGGGCCCGAAAAAAGGAGAATGGCGGACAATGAGAGACATAGTCGATGCAAATTCATGAGGTGTTCCATTTTGGTGCCTCCTTCTCCAGGCAACCTCCAGGCAACAAACGTACCGCCCGATTTCTTGGACAGACGAGACGCACCTTGCTCAACTCAAGCGGCGGGTTTCAGCTCAAGGCGTTGTCTTGCCTGAACCGAAGGGTAGGATCTTGGACGCTCAATCAACCAGTGGCGGTTGTACGGAGGGTGCCTTCTGCAAAATTCCGGCAGGTAGCGGGATTTTGTGTCGGGAAACGGGTCAGTGGAGGGACAAGCCCGCCCAGGATGTCTGGCTCCGCCCGCTCGCCAAGCACTGGAAGCAAATCCTCAACCGCCAATCCCCCCGCACGATCCGACCACACGACACTTCCCCCGGCTTGGACGAACGGTTACGGGCACCCAACGGCCAACCCAGGGCTTTGAGGGGTGGATCTCCGGCGGGATCAGATGGCGATGCCGGTGTCAAGGCCGGGCTCGGGGATCACCAGCCATTGAGGCCGGCTAACCTGCCAAATCGCGTTGGGGTGCTGGACCTCACCGACCGCAAGGGAGAGAGATTCGTCCTTTGGAGTGGCCGGCTCGGGCGGTAAGCTCTCCCCAGATCGTCAGGCCCATCCAATTGGATGCGGGGGCCAATCATATGCTCCAGATGCAGAGAGTAGCCGGACTGACAATCCGAAAGGAGAGGCCGGTGGCTGCAATGTAGACGCCGGCAAAAAGGGCTGACCGGATCGGTGTCCCGCACCAAGTCGAACTGGGCGACCTCGCCCAGGGCCGGCCAGGGATCGAGCCACACGCGCAGACCCACGGCCGTCACGGCCAGGTTGACGAGAATGACTTGGCTGCAGGTCTTCATTTCGGCCTTCCCGCCAGGGATCACTGGGGTGGGAGCGACCCCGGAACGAGGGGGGCAAGGTGTCCGGAGGCCTGTCCGGCCTTGCCCCCTCTCGTGGCGCATCAGCGGCGAAAAGCCGGGGGTCGCTCCCACCACCAGCACCCCTCCCTTGCGGCGTTTCGGAGAAGCGTTCGACCACAACGGCGAGGGCTTCGCCCTCTGAGAGAGAGGCGTTGTGGTGGTTGAACTCATGTCCGGCCCGGGTGTCCGGCCCCACGTTTGTAAGGCGGACACCTCTACGACGCCACGTCCTTGACCCCGCGAGGCGGAAATCGTCGATCCTTTCGCAGCCGTTCGAGGCCGGGTCTTCCTGCTCCCATTGGACGACCTTCTCCATGACGACATTAAGGCTGCCATGGCCTTCGACGGTCTCCTGCCCCCTGAATCCGCGAGCTTTGCCGGGCAGGCTGGGACTTCCAGGCCCCTGGCATACCAGAACACCCCGGAACGCCTCCTGCACCGATTTCCGTCTCAGGGACCGCAGGTCCCTCCACCTGCACCGCTCTCGTGCGGCGCGCGGGAGCGCCGTGCGAGGCGGGGACAGCGCCGTCTGGTCGAACTGGGCCATGGCGGACAACCCAGACGCCAGTGCCATCCAGAAGCGCAGCCAGCAACTGCGCAGCCTCACTGTACCGGCGGCGAGGAACAGGCGCACGGAACGGTACGGCTCCACAGGCCGCACACGACTGCCGGGGCGATTTCCGTTCCAGCGGCCAGCACCGGGCAGACGGTGCACCCGGGACTTTCAATCCGCCTGCGTGACTCCTGGCGCTGCCGAGACCACGATTCCGCAAAGCCGCTTTCCGATTCGCACTTGCACGTATTAGAAGAAGTATTAGAATATCGTGTCCCGCTTGAGGTGTATACTTGCCAGTAGAGCGATGGGGCTTCGTGGTGGAGAGTGCGATGCGGAACCGGGGCTTGACAAAGGGGGAGGGGATGTGCTTCCAGTTACTTCCAAG
>JAPOZE010000101.1 GCA_026706225.1 Acidobacteriota bacterium | reverse complement strand
CGGACCGAGTACAGCTACATTCATCGTCGGTGACCTCTAACCTTCAACCGAGTGGCGGATTGGAGGTGGCCGGGCACAGGCCCCCAAGGCCGCTTGACCAAGCGCTCAGTCTATCCCAAGCGACCTTTATTCCGGAACCCTTTTCCCTGCGCCGGACCGCTCGCATCCAAAGGGGTGAGTTGCTCTGCCGAGCGGAGCGGCTCTTCCGGTGTGAGTGCGCAGACGGAGGGGGCCGACCGTCATTCCCGCATTGAACTTGACAGCCGTTCAGGCGCCAGCCACAATCGCCTCGTCTTCAGTGAAAACCGATGCGCACCGGGTGCTTGACGGCAACTCCCCGGCATCGGACCAATTGAATTCGTGAAGATCCTCTCGATCACCGCAGGCGCGGCCGGCATGTACTGCGGCAGTTGCCTGAGAGACAATGCCCTTGCCGCTGAGTTGACGCAACTTGGGCATGACGTCATCCTCCTGCCCGTTTACACTCCTACCCTGACCGATGAGCCCAACGTGAGTCAGGCCAGAGTCTTCTTCGGCGGCCTGAGCGTCTACCTCCAGCAACTGCACCCCCTGTTCCGAAAGACTCCCTGGCTCCTCGACAGGGTCTGGGACTCCCGAGCCGTGTTGAAGTTCTTCTCGGGGCTGGGGGTCAAGACCGACCCCCGTCAATTGGGAGCCTTGACCGTCTCCATGCTGCAAGGGGAGTCCGGCTTTCAGAAGAAGGAGTTGCTCAAGCTGATCTCCTGGCTGAAGCAACAGTCACCGCCCGACGTCATCGTTCTGCCCAACTCCCTGCTGATCGGCCTGGCCGAGCCGCTTCGAGCCGCGCTGCAACGACCGGTGTGCTGCACCCTCCAGGGAGAAGACCTGTTCCTCAAGGGACTGCCGGAGCCTTACCGCGGCCAGGCCCTGGAATCGATCCGCCGGCAGATCCGGTCGGTGGACGGATTCGCTCCCGTGAGCCGGCACTGCGCCAGCGCCATGCAGGAACTTTTGGGCATCGACCCGGACCGAATGCATCTGATTCCGCTGGGGGTCCGGGCCGGGGACTATGGAAACCGGCGGTCGCCTCGGTCGGAAACCTTCCGCGTCGGCTATCTTTCCCGAATCGCTCCGGAAAAGGGTTTGTACGAGCTGTGCCGGGCCTACCGGCGCCTGAAGCAACTGAAGGACGTCGGTTCGACCCGGCTCGAGGTGGCCGGTTACCTGGGGCCGGAACACCGTGCCTACATGCAACGAATCCGCAAGCAGATCCGGCAGTGGGGGCTGGAGGGAGAATTCTGCTATCATGGCTCCCTGGATCGCCCGGCCAAGCTGCGATTCCTGGAGAACCTGGACGTGCTCTCGGTGCCGGCCACCCACGACGAGCACAAGGGGATACCTGTCCTGGAAGCCATGGCCAGCGGCATTCCTGTGGTGCAACCCCGCCGCGGCGCCTTCACCGAGATGATCCAGAAGACTTCGGGAGGGCTGCTGACCGATCCGGACCAGGAACACGCCCTGGCGGAAGGGCTCCATGCAATCTACCGGGATCCGGACCTGGCCGATCACCTGGCCCGAAACGGCCGGCAAGGAGTGCAGGATCACTACAGCCTCTCCCGCATGGCCGCAGCAGCGGTGGAGGCCTATCGCGCCATTGCTCAGCGAGCTTTCTCCGAACCATCGGGGGCAACGAATCGATCCCCTGCCACCTAGGAGTCTGCGCCGCAGAAAATTTCTCAGGGACAACCTTCCCTGAAAGGGTTGCAATTTTGCAGCAAACAGGGGAGATTGTCCCAGTCTCCGTGGGTTACTCACCCATTGTAGGGACCATGGTCCACTTGAAGGCCCTGAAAGTGTTCCCCGGCGCAGGCTCCTAGCCCGCATTTCTCACCGGGGGGCGCGATCGCGCCGCCGGCTTGCGATCGTTCAAGCCCTGTTGACCTTACCCATGCTCGAAATAAGCCGCCTTTCCAAGGAATATCCAACACCGCGGGGGCCGCTCCATCTGCTCGAGAACGTATCGCTCTCCCTGGCCGGAGGCGAAGCCGCCGCCATCATGGGACCCTCCGGCAGCGGCAAGAGCACCCTGCTCTACATCCTCGGCACACTGGAGCCACCGACAGCCGGGGAGGTTGTTCTGGAGGGATGCCATCCCTTCCAACTGGCGGAGCGGGACCTGGCCAGGTTCAGAAACCGCCACATCGGCTTTGTTTTCCAGGACCACTGCCTGCTGCCGCAGTGTTCGGTGCTGGAAAACGTGCTGGCCC
>JAPOZE010000080.1 GCA_026706225.1 Acidobacteriota bacterium | reverse complement strand
CTGGAGATCTACAACGGGGAGACGGGGATGCTGGAGGAGACGGTGGTGACCAAGCCGGTCCTGGCCCGGGGCTGGCACCAGGTCGACAGGATCCTGCTGAGAGCCAACCCGGAGACCAGGCAGGGGTACATCCGGATCGAGAAGGTGTCGGGGGCGAACCCGTTTCTGGCCTACGGGGTGGTCAACGACGGCGGCGCCCCGGGACAGCGCAGCGGCGACGGGGCCTACCTGCCGGCCAGGGAGTAGGAGAACCTTGGGACCGGACCCGCGAAATGAGTAATCCGCAATCCCTTCACACCCGCACCCGACGATTGAGCAAGCCCGCTTCCTGTGCAGGAGCTTTTCATCCTGTTAATCCTGTCCATCCTGTATATCGATGTTTCCTGATGCAGCCAACCGATTTACCGTACAGGGTTCCTGCTCTCGCCAGGGCATGAACTTCCGATGTTTCACACTCGCATGATCTGAACCACAGGGCGGGGAACCGGCTCGCCTGTAGCGGGACGCGATTCACCCGACGGAACCGCTCCTTCACCTGTCCCGGTCGCACTTCCGGCCCCAACCCCGCTTTTTGCCGGAGCCGAAGGCTTTTTGGAGTAGGATACTCGCAGCCGCGCCCAGTGATATTCGAAGGGCGCGGGTCCGCTCTCACCCGCACGGATCGAACACCGGGATAGCCATGGGATCGGTTCCAATCTCAGATCGGCGCAACCTCAGCCGGCGGCAGTTCCTGGCCGGTTCCGCCGCGGCTGCCTGGACGGCCCTGCAGCTCGGGGCCTGCAGGCCGCCCCGAAGACCGGAAAGGGCCGCGGCCGTGCAGACGGTGCTTGGCCCGGTCGCCCCCAGTCGCCTGGGCGCGACACTCATGCACGAACATGCGCCCACGGTGGATTGGTCCGAGCTTTACGCGACCCCGGCGGCTCCCCTGGACTCTCTGCGGGAAAGAATGCTGGCTGAGACCTCGGGGATGTTGAATGCCTTTCACCGGTCGCTCGCCAAGGAGGACGGCCCCGGAGCCATCGTGGAATGCACCCCCATCCGGGTGGGCCGCTATCCGCAACTGCTGGTGGATCTGGCCAGGCGGACCAAGGTCCATATCATCGCCTCCACCGGATTCTGGTGCGAGGCCCTGGCGCCCCAGCATCCCTGGGCGGTGCGGTTGGGGATCGAGCCTGACGGTCCCGACAGGATGGCCGACCTGTTCGTCAGGGAGATCACCGAGGGGATGGAAGATCCGGCGGGCGGACGGGGAAAACGGTTTACCACCATCCGGGCGGGAGCTATCAAGATCGGGACCAGCGCGTTGATGCGCCCCAGCGAGAAAGCGGTTCACATTGCCGCGGCCATGGCCAGCCGGCGCACCGGCTGCCCCATCACCACCCACACCACCAACGGGGGCGGGCTGCAGCAGGCCAGGCTGCTGCTGGAATCGGGCGCCGATCCCGGCCGGGTGATCATCGGGCACCAGGGCCACATGGACGACGGCAAGAACGCCGAGGCCGGAGACTATCACCTGGAGATTGCAAGGCTGGGCTGCACCCTGCAGTTCGATCGGGTCGGCGCCGGAAATTACGACTGCGACAAGCAGGCCCGCTTGATCCGTAACCTGGTCGCGGGCGGATTCGAGCGGCAGGTTCTGGTCAGCCACGATCACGTCCCCTACTTTTACCGGGAATTTTCGTCGGAAACCAAGGACAGCCAGGGTTGGAGAGAGAATCGGCCGGACTTCACCATCGTGACCACCCAACTGGCGGCTTCGATGGAGCAACTCGGCGTTTCCCGGGCCCAAATCCGGGCCATCCTGGTCGAAAACCCCCGCAGGGTTCTGGCCATTTAAAGGAGGAAGACCATGACACAGGGCATTACGCGACGGAGTTTGCTGCAATCCTTCGCCGGCGGACTGGCCGGCGGGACGCTCACCGCGGGACTGGCGGCCGAGAGCCTGGCCGGTGCGTTGCCGGCGCCATCCGGTTCAGCTTCCCGGAATGCGCCCATGGAACGGCTGAGGCGCAGCATTGATCCCGACCGGGTCCTGCTGTGGGAAAACACTCGCAAGGAGATCCGGGAACTGCTGGATAGCGGTTTGCTCAAGGCGGCCATCCTGCCGGCGGGTTCCATAGAGCAGCACAACGAGCACATCGCCCTGGTGGAAGATACGGCTCACGCCACCTTCTACGCCAAGCAGATCGCCCTGGAGCTCTACCCGCGGGTCATTGTGGCTCCACCCAGTTTTTGCGGCTACGCGCCCTACT
>JAPOZE010000193.1 GCA_026706225.1 Acidobacteriota bacterium | reverse complement strand
TTCTGGAGAAAAAGTAGGCCGCCAGCAACACCAGCGGGGTGGTGGGAACCAGGGGAAGGAATATCCCTGCGAATCCAATCGACAGAGATACAAGTCCCAAGCCCAGGTAGAGTTTCCTGATCATGGTTCCAAATACGAGAACCCGTCGTCAGTGGAAAGTTGAGGCCGGGACACTGGTGTCCTGCCTTCTTTCATTGGAAGGAAGTTGACAGAAATCTGGTCAGGGTGATACAGATATCTGTATGAAAACAACTCTCAACTTTGACGAACACCTGATTCGCACCGCCAAGATCCGTGCCGCTCAGCAAGGGGATACCCTGACGCGACTGATCGAACGCGCCCTGCGGGACTACCTTCAGGCCGGCCCACGCGACTCGGCGCGTCATTTTCGGGCCAAGTTGCTGACCAAGCGCGGCCGTGCTGTCGCCGGGGTCAATCTGGACGACCGGGACGCCCTCTACGAGCGGATGGAGGCGACCGATTGATTGCGGTCGACACTAACATTCTTGTTCATGCACACCGCGAGGAGTCGCCCAAGCATCCCGCCGCTCACGCTCGTGTCGTAGCCCTCGCCGAGTCCCCTGCCCGCTGGGGTATTCCGGTATTTTGCATCGGCGAATTCGTTCGCGTCATCACCCACCCCAGGCTGTTCAATCCTCCTTATTCCGCCAACGAGGCGTGCGAGGCGCTGACCAGGCTGCTTGCCTCGCCGAGCCTGACCGTACTCTGTCCCGGTTCCACCTATACGGAACTCCTGGTGGAAGCGGTCCGTGAGGCAGACGCCATTGGCAACGTTGCTTTCGATGCTCAGATCGTGGCGCTCTGCCGAGAGAATGGCATCTCCCGGCTTATCACCGAAGATCGCGACTTCGACCGCTTCCGGGGCTTCGTCATCGAACGCCTCGAGGTGTGATCACGCCTCGCGGCCAACTCCCCTTCATTCGGTCACCTTCCAAACCTGTTCCAGGCCTGGCCCACCCCGACCGTGACCAGGCAGCCTATCAGGGTGTGCCAGGTGTAGTCGACCCGGGTCAGCGTCAGGATGAGGGCCATGGCCAGGATTCCGGCCAGGAAGCCGGCCAGGGCGTCGCCGGGCCTGGGCCGCCGGGACAGAAGCCCCAGGAAGAAGATTCCCAGCAGGCTGCCGTAAGTCACCGAGGCGATGCGCAACCCCAGCTCCACCACCGGGTTGCGGGTGTCGGTGAAGAGCATGGCGCCCCCGATGAGGGCCAGCCCCCAGAACAGGGTGAACGCCCGGGACCAGAACATCTCCTGCCGGGGGCTGAGGCCGCGTGCTCGCGTGGAATGACGGAACAGGTCCAGGTAGGTGGAGGAGGCCAGGGAGCTGATGGCCGAGGAGAGGGTCCCCATGGCGGAGGCCAGCACGCCGGCGATGACCAGCCCGGCCAGCCCGCTGGGAAGCTGCTCCACGATGAATTTGGGGAACACCTGGTCGGAACTCTTCAATCCGAGCTGGGTGACGTCGGCGCCACCGTAAAAGGCGAACAGGCACAGCCCCAGCACCAGGAAGAAGGCGAACTGGAGCACGATGACGGCAGCGTCCAGCAGCAGTGCCCTCTGGCTCTCCCGGGCGCTTCGGCAGGCCAGCAGGCGTTGAACCAGGAGTTGGTCGGTGCCGTGGGAAGCCATGGTCAGAAAGATCCCTCCCAACAGGCTTCCGGTCAGGGTGTAGGGAGAGGTCAGCCACTCCATCAGACCCGATCCCCCATAGGGGTTCAGCAGAGAGAGCTTGTCCGCGCCGGAGGCGGTGCTGAAGCGGACCACGTCCTGCCACCCATGGGGCAGGTGGTTCAGGATGAGGGCCATGGCCACGCCGGCCCCGGCCAGGTAAATGAAGGTCTGCACGACATCCATGGCCACCACCGCTTTGAGCCCTCCCATGTAGGTGTAGATGAGGGTGAAGGTTCCAATCAGGAGGATGCTTGCCGGGTAGCTCAGGCCGGTGATGAGATGGAGGGGAATGGCCGATGCGAACAGGCGGACCCCGGAGGCCAGCACTCGGGTGACGATGAAGACGGAGGAGGTCAGCCGGCGCAGGGGCAGGCCGAATCGCTTGCCGATGTAGTCATAGGCGGTTTCCAGCTCCCCACGATAGTAGGCCGGGATGAAGAAGAGGGCCACCAGGCAGCGTCCGGCAAGGTAACCGAAGGCCAATTGCAGGAAGTGCAGGTTCCCCTGGTAAGCCAGTCCGGGAACGCTGATGAAGGTCAGGGTGCTGGTCTCGCTGGCCACCACCGAGAGCC
>JAPOZE010000379.1 GCA_026706225.1 Acidobacteriota bacterium | reverse complement strand
GGACACCCCTTGTGGGTGCCCTCAAGCGCCGTGCTGACCAGACAAACGGGAACAACCGGGCAACCGCGACGGTTGCCCCTTCATTGGGGTTGGGGGGCCAACCCTGGATGGCCCTGGAGACGCCGAAGGCTTTACTTGCAGGGCTTCCCCCCGCATAATTAGATGACGGCCCCGGCCGCGAGTTCGTCCACCGACGCCCTCCCCGAAGGGATTCCCCAATTCCTGGTTTCATGGATTTATCTCCATTTGAATTTCAATCGGCAGCCCGGGTCCTCTTCGGTCTGAACACGATAGGACGCCTGGGTGAGGTCTCGGTTGAACTGGGGTTCAGGCGGTCGCTGCTGGTGGCGGACCATGGCCTGCAAGCCTCGGGCCACGTGGACGAAGCCCTGGAATCTCTCAGGACGTCGGGCGTTGAGGGGTTGCCCTTCCACGACTTCGACGTCAACCCCGATGCCGACATGGTGGAGCGGGGGCGACAGTTCGCAGCCCAACAGGGGCCGGACTCGATCATCGGACTAGGGGGAGGCAGCTCCCTGGATTGCGCCAAGGGCATCAACTTTCTGCTGACCAACGGCGGCCGCATGCAGGACTACCGGGGATACGGCAAGGCCACCAAGGGCCTGCTGCCCATGATCGGCATCCCCACCACCGCCGGCACCGGGAGCGAGGCCCAGAGCTACGCGCTCATTTCCGATCCGGATTCCCATGAGAAGATGGCTTGCGGGGATCCCAAGGCCGCCTTTCGGGCGGTCCTGCTGGACCCGGCTCTGACCCTCTCCCAACCGGCTCAGGTGACGGCCACGGCAGGATTCGATGCCGTCTCCCACGCGGTGGAGAGTTTTGTCACGACCCGGCGCAACGCCATCTCCGAGTGCTATTCCAGGGAAGCCTGGAGATTGCTGGAAGGGAACTACGAGAGAGTGCTGAATGCCCCTGCGGACCTCAACGCCAGGGGGGGCATGCTGCTGGGGGCCTATTTTGCCGGGCTGGCCATCGAGCATTCCATGCTGGGGGCCAGTCACGCCTGCGCCAACCCTCTGACGAGCCATCACGGGGTCACTCACGGGGTTGCCATCGCCATGCTGCTCCCCCAGGTGGTGCGCTGGAACGCATCGGTGGTGGGGTCCAGGTACCGGGAGTTGATGCACTTGGCCGGGGTGAACGGGTTCGACCGCGACGACCCGCTGGCGCTGGCGACGCGTCTGGAAGAGATGGCCGCGCGTGGCGGGATGCCTTCCGGACTCAGAGCCGTGGGAGTGACCAGGGAGGATCTGGGTCGATTGGCGGACGCAGCCAGCCTGCAGTGGACCGGACGCTTCAATCCCCGGCCTCTGGACCGGAAGGGAGCCTTGGAGGTTTACCAATGGGCCTTCTGAAACAACGCCGACCTTTGGGCCTGGAGCCGTGTTGGCGCTCTGGCGTGTTTACCCTGGCGGGACTGCCGGCGCTGGCCCTGGGTCTCTGGCTCGGTCTGGCTCCATTTGGAGTCAAGGCGACCGGGAGCGCCTCCTCTGCGGCAGGCGACGGCTGGAGCCAGTTTCGTGGAAATGCGGCCTTGACGGGAATCTCCGACTCGCTCCTTCCAGATTCCCTCAAATTGGTCTGGACCCTGGAGGTGGGCGAATCGATCGAGTCCTCGGCGGCCATCGTGGACGGTGTGGCCTACGTGGGCTCGCAGTCGGGCGACCTGCTGGCGGTGAGCCTGAGCAGCGGCGAAGAACTGTGGCGCTATCGGGCCGCTGAATTCGGCATCGGGGAGTCCTCTCCCTGCGTGGGGCAGGGGTTGGTATACATCGGAGATCTGGACGGAGTGCTGCACGCCGTGGACGTCCGAACCGGCAAGGCCGCCTGGACCTTTGCCACCGAGGGGGAGATCAAGTCTTCCCCGGTGCTGGTGGGAAGCCGGGTGCTGGTCGGTTCGTATGACAGCCACCTCTATGCGCTGGAGGCCGATACGGGGTTTCTCCTGTGGAAGGTGATGACGGAAGGGTACGTCCATTCCACCCCCAGCGTAGCTGACGGGGTGGCCTATATCTCCGGGTGCGACGAGATCTTCCGAGCTATCCGGGTCAAGGACGGCCGGGAAATGTACCAGGTGCCCTCCATTGCTTATACCGGCGCCTCACCGGCCCTGGCGGGAGATGCCGCCTATTTCGGTACTTTCAGCAACCAGGTTGTGAGTGTCAGCATGACAAAGCAGAAGGTGCTGTGGCGATATGAGTCCAAGGAGTCCCAGTTTCCATTCTATTCCTCGGCGGCCGTGGTTGCGG
>JAPOZE010000331.1 GCA_026706225.1 Acidobacteriota bacterium | reverse complement strand
GCTGGAGGCCGCCGGCAACCTCGACACCCACTACCTGCGGGGGCCGATCTTCGAGAACTGGGTCATCGCCGAGACAATCAAGCAGCACGTCCACGCCGGACGGCCCCCGGACCTCTACTTCTGGCGCGACAACATCGGCAACGAGGTGGACCTGTTATACGAGCGGGGAGGCCGGCGGCAGGTGGTCGAAATCAAGGCGGGCGCGACTCTGGGGACGGACCAGTTCAAAGGCTTGCGCTACTACAGGAAGCTGGCCGCCGCCCTTCCGATGGAGCAGGACTACTACCTGGTCTACGGAGGGGAGGAACGCCAGAACCGGGCGCACGGCATGGTCCTCGGGTGGCAGGAGTTCGGGGAACTATCTTTATGAAAAGGGAGGTGAATCAAACTCATGACAAAGGTCACCTTGGAATTTCCGGATGAAGCCTTTTCTGCTCTGCGCCGCTCTCCGGAGGAATTCGTCTCTGAATTGCGTCTGGCCGGGGCTATCCACTGGTATGAACGAGGCGTTATCTCTCAAGAAAAAGCCGCCCAGATAGCCGGTCTGGATCGCACCGACTTTCTCAAGGGCCTGGCACGCGAGCAAGTGGATGTCTTCGGAGTGGATCCCGCCGCATTGGAACGGGAACTAGCGCGTGGCTGAAAAGCCGGCGAAGCCCTTCCTGACGAGCGATCTCCATCACCTGGACGATCTGCCCCTGGCATTGCGGGCGCGCCCGGCAAGCTCATCCAGGTCCCATCCGGCGAGCGCGATGTCGACTTTCAGCTCCTCCGACCACTCCTCCGGCGGGGTGGCCGTAACCCGCTCCACCACTCCCCGATGGAAGTCGCTCAGCATGGCGTTGCCGGCCGTGCGCTTGCGGACCGCTTCCATTTTTCGGCGCCCCTCCTCGGCAGTCAGTCCGCCGTTTACCACTGCTGCCCGGATGCGGCGCACGGTTGCTTCGAGATCCGGGCCAGCGCCCTCCCGGCGCTTGCGGACCGCCGCGGCGATCTCTTCGATGGTGCTGTCCGGATCGAGCGCGAGAAGCCTGGCCTTCAACTCTTCGGACCATGCGTCCGGGTCGGTAGCCATCGCCACCCGCCACAGCCTGCGCTTGAGGACGCCCTCGGCAATCTCCTCGATGCTGCTGTCCGGCTTGAGCGCGAGAAGCCGGGCCTTCAGCTCCGCGGACCATTCGTCCGGATCCGCAGCCAGCGCTTCCCGCCAAAGCCTGCGCTTGCGGACCGCCTCGGCGATCTCCTCGATGCTGCTGTCCGGCTTGAGCGCGAGAAGCCGGGCCTTCAACTCTTCGGACCATTCGTCCGGATCTGTGGCCAGCGCTTCCCGCCAGGCTCCGTCCTTCTGATCCGATTCCGTTGCGGCTTCAGCCATCGCCGGATTGTCCCCCTGGCTGGTGTCCTCATTGCCATGGGAGGGCAGCGTCACGGCCATCAGGGGGCCGAGCAGGACCACCGCCAGCACGCGGGCTCGCGTTCCCATCCGGCGGGCACCGCCGCCGAGTGACCTGCGGACCCTCAGGGCCAGATCCGATTCTGTTGCCGCGAAAGCGTTCACGAGGGGGATTCTCCTTGTCATGGGGTTCGAGTTGGCTGTCAGCAGGGCGGCGCGGGCAAGACCCCGCGCATAGGTTTCCGGGCGGCCGGTGGCGCATACGACGAGATCGTCGCACGCCTGTTCCGCTTCCCGCCGCAACATGCAGCCGCACAGCCATACCGCAGGGTGGAAGAAAAACAGGGCGGCGATCAGCCGGTGCAGCAGCACCACGAGGTTGTCCCAGCGGCGCACGTGCCCCAGCTCGTGCATGAGGACCAGTGAGAGTTCATCGGCCCGAAGCTTGTCCGCGAAGTCGGCGGGGAAGACAATGACCGGTCTCAGGATGCCCACCACCATCGGCGAGCCGACGGAAGATGACGTCGCCACCTCGACTCCGGGACAGCGGTCGAACACCTGACGCGCCTGACGCAGGGCATCGAAGAGCGGACCGCCGCGCTGCACCTGCGCCTGCCGCCGCAGGCGCCAGAGGATTCCGCAGCCGATCAGAATCCGCCCGATGAGCAGCGCCGCCCCTGCAATCCACAGTATCGCCCCCCAGCCGGCTGCAGTTAGTCCCACGCTGCTTGTGGCGACTATCGGAAATGCAGCTGCAGGCCCCGTTGGTTGCTCGACAGGCAGAATTGCGAGGGCATTCCGGCCGGACTCAGCCAGCGGCACCAACGGGGTGAATGGCGTGAGAAGCGTATAGGGGGAGCTGACGGCGACGGCGACAACCGGCTT
>JAPOZE010000176.1 GCA_026706225.1 Acidobacteriota bacterium | reverse complement strand
AGGGCATGTAGTTGAGCTGCAGCTCGAAGCCGTCCACCGGGTAGCGCTGCAGCGTCTCCTCGATCAGGGCGAAGCGCTCCCGGCGCACCGCCTCGTGCTTGAAGTCCAGGCCGTGGAAACCGGGGAAGGCCGAGTCCACCCCGCCCCCGGCGCCGATTTCCAGGTGGCGGTGGTTCAAGCGGAACTCCGAGGCGCGGGTGTCCTCCCCGCGCTTTCCGGTCCCCTGCTGGACCAGCAGCACCGGGTAGATCAGCATTCCCCGGCTCCGGGCCCGGTCGCAGACGACGCGCAGCGGGTCCTGGCCGGCCCGGATCAGACCCTTGGCGTTCTGGTAGGCGCGGCGGAAGATGAGGTGGGGCCATTGGCTGTTCCTGAGGTGGTCTCCCCAGAGTTCGCCCACCCGGGTGTCGTGCAGCACCGTGCGGCCGTCGCCCATGGTGAACATCAGCGCTTCCACCGGGGTCCCCAGCAATTCGTCCACGGCCGACTCGAACTGCTCCTTTCGCATGGGGGGCTCGTACATGTAGATCAGGGGATGACGGCCGTCGTGGTAGAACAGGATGCGGGGCTTGCGGGCTGACCCGCCCTCAGCCGGAGCGGAGGCTTGGGCCGGCTGCGCTTGCGGGGAAGCGGAGGCCGCCCCGCCGGCCAGGCCGGCTGCAGCGGCGGTTTGGAAGAAGCGGCGCCGTTTCATGGGTTGCTTCACCGCCCCGGGGTGTCAGGACCCGCGGGGGTTGCAGACCTCAGTCGGTCAGGGACTGGACTTCGCCCAGGTCGGGGTCCTGTCCCCGGTGGAAGTTCTTGCCCATCAGGTACTTGATGTCCAGCTCCAGGTCTCTCAGGAAGATCTGGGGGCTGATGTCGGGGTCTCGCCGGGTCAGGGTGATCTCCACCGTGTTGTTCCCCTTGCGCGGCCAATGGCTGCGGTCCAGCCGGTAGATGTGCCAGTAGCAGTTGTTGACCCGGTAGCGCGGCGCCACCATGCGGTAGAGCTGATTGATCTTGCGCAGGCCGGACTGGGGAAGGGCCTTGCCGTTCAGGCGGAAGCTGAACCGGTCCAGTTCGGTGGAATTGATCATTCTGGCCCGCAGGAGCACTTCATGGACCCGGCCGTCCTTGTGCCAGCGGGGCAGGTCGTCGCTGACCGACATCTCCACCTTGACCGGCCGGTTGACCTCGAGGTCGGCCGGCAACTGCATGGAGAGTCCGGGCTCGGTGGAAGGTTTGGGGTAGCGGCCGGTCATGGTGGTCACGAAGTAGGTCTTGTCCTTGGGGGCCATCACCTCGGGATAGGGGAGCTCGCGCAGCTTTTCGTAGAAGTCTCCCTCGTAGGGCCAGTTGCTGAACCAATGGGCCAGGTAGAGCCCGTCGACGCCCTGGTCCCAGTAGTTGCAGGCCGCGGCCCGAATCATCTTGACGGTGGCCTCGCCCAGCCGATCGGAGTCGATGTGGCTGTGGATGGCCGCCAGGACCCGGCACGGCGACTCCTTGGCGGCCGCCACCAGGGGGCGGAAGTCGGCGTTCTGGTCCACCAGCTCGGGACCCGAGAAGTTCTGGCCGATGAGCACGTCCACGATGCCCTGGCGGATCCATTCCCGGACGTCGAGCCCCACCGAGTAGCAGCCCTCGATGCTGGTGGGAATGCGGATGGCCAGCTCCCGCTGGGCTCCGCTCTGCTTGACGGCGCGATGCACCCGGGCGACCCACTCGGTCATGATGGGGCGCCCCGCATCCACCTGGTCCGGCCGGAAATAGTAGGGCATGTAGTCGAGCTGCAGCTCGAAGCCGTCCACCGGGTAGCGGTTGAGGGTTTCCTCGACCAGGGCGAAGCGCTCGTTCCGCACTTCCTCGTGCTTGAAGTCCAGGCCGTAGAATCCCGGAAACCCGGGATCGACCCCGCCGCCGGCCCCGATCTCCAGGTGAGTGTTGTCGAAGCGAAAATCCGAGCCACGGGTGTCGGTTCCCCGCTGGCCGGTGCCTTGCTGAACCAGCAGCACCGGGTAGATCAGGATCCCCTTGGCCTTGGCCCGGTCGCAGACGACGCGCAGCGGGTCGTGCCCGGCATCGATGAGCATCCGGGCGTTCTGGTGGGCCCGCCGGAAGATCAGGTGGGGCCACTTCTTGACGTTATGCCCCCACAGCTCGCCCACCCGGGTGTCGTGCAGCACCGTCCGGCCGTCTCCCATGGTGAACATGATGGCCTCGATGGGGGTCCCCAGCAGCTCGTCCACGGCCGTTTCGAACTCTTCCTTCTGCATGGGGGGCTCGTACATGTAGAT
>JAPOZE010000022.1 GCA_026706225.1 Acidobacteriota bacterium | reverse complement strand
CCTTGATGTTGCGCATCCACTCGAAATAGGTCTTGGACCAGTTGGCCGGAACAAATCGGATTCGGCCTTCCTCGACGGCGCGGATGGCCGGTTCCGCCAGGGGCCTGGTCTTGACGAACCACTGGGTGGACAGGAGAGGCTCGATCACCTGCTTGCAGCGATCGCACTGCCCCACGCTGTGGGTATGGTCTTCCACCTTTTCCAGGAGGCCTTGCCGGTCAAGCTCCCCGACCACGGCGGCCCGGCAGTCCGAACGGTCCAAACCCTGGAACCCGCCCGCCGCATCGGTCATCCGTCCATCCTCGTCCAGCACCGAAATCTGTTGCAGGCGGTGGCGCAGTCCTATTTCGAAGTCGTTGGGATCGTGCGCCGGCGTGACTTTCACCAGTCCGGTTCCGAATTCGGGGTCCACAAAGGAATCGGCCACTATCGGAATCTCGCGGTTGACCAGCGGCAGGCGCACCACCTTGCCGGCCAGCCCTCGATACCGCTCGTCCCTGGGGTTGAAGGCCACCGCGGTATCCCCCAGCATGGTCTCCGGCCGCGTGGTGGCCACCGAGAGCAATCCCCCTCCGTCCGCCAGGGGATAACGCAGGGTGTAGAGTTTCCCCTGGGTCGGCTCCGCGTTGACCTCCAGGTCGGAAAGCGCCGTACGGCAACGAACGCACCAGTTGATCAGTCGCTTGCCCCGGTAGATGAGCCCTTCCTCATGGAGTCTCACGAAGACTTCTCTCACCGCCCTTGACAGCCCCTCATCCAGCGTGAATCTCTCCCGGGTCCAGTCACAGGAGCCCCCAAGGCGGCGCAACTGCTTCAAGATGGTGTTGCCGCTCTGCTCCTTCCACTCCCACACCCGCCGTTCGAAGGCCTCCCTCCCCAATGCCTGGCGGGAGGTCCCCTCGGCTTCCAGTTGACGTTCCACCACGTTCTGGGTGGCGATGCCGGCGTGGTCGGTGCCCGGCAGCCACAGCGTGTTGTACCCCTGCATCCTTCGCCACCGGACCACGATGTCATGCAGCGTGTAGACCAGCATGTGCCCCATGTGCAGCGAACCCGTCACATTGGGTGGAGGGATGACGATCACGAAGGGGGGGCGGCTGGATTGAGCGTCGGCGACGAAAAGACGCTCCTTTTCCCAGAACTCCATCCAGCCCGTCTCAACCGATTGGGGATCGTAGGTCTTTGAAATTTCCATGCTGATGACTCGGACCGGCAGGGGCGGTAGCGAACCCCCAGTTCTCAGGGGGCCGCAGGCAGGCTATTGTAGCGCCGTCCCTTCAAAAGTGAAGGGAAAACACCGGTAGCGGGAGAGGATGGATTGTCCGGCGGATGGGGTCTGTCAGGGGGCGTTCGACGGGGCGCCGCCAATTGGCCCGGGGTCAGTCGCCCGCCTACTCTTCGGAACCGGAATCCGGGGAGGCCGACTCGTCGCCCTTCTCCCGTTCGGGACGGGTGACGATCTCGATACCCAGAGAGCCGCCGGGGGCGGCGGTTGGCGCAGCGGGCGCGGAGGCGGGAGAGGGTTCCGCGGGGCCGCCAGGCTCCAGATTGATGTGCTCCGGTCCCAACAGCAGAGGCGGGCGTTCGGCCTTGCGCGCCCGGGAGACGTCTGGTCTCTTGCTGAACAACGATGCGAACCGCCCCACCAGGGACCGCTTGGTCACGTTTTTCAGGTCTTCCTGGGCCCGTGCCAAGGCCACCGGGTCGACGTCGGGAATGGGAAGGCCCAGTTTTTCCAGCTTCTTTCTGGACTCGCCTTCAAACTCGCTGAGCGGGTGGTATCGGACCACGAGCCCATAGTAATAACCGGCTGCAACGATGTTCTGCTCGCGTTCACGCACCCGTCCCAGAACGTAGAGGACCTCATCCTGCCGGCTGAAATCGGCGTACTTGATGGCCGCTGCCGCGCGGTTGAAGGCCCCCCGGTAGTTTCTTCGAACGAACTCGTGCTTGGCCACCCCCAGGTCACCGACCGCCAGGACCTCTTCAACCTCCCGCAGGTACTGGCGCGCTTCATCCACCAGGGGGCTCTGCGGGTGCTCCGCGATAAAGGCCTGGAATTCCTTTTGGGCGGCCCTGGCCTGGGTGGCATCGCGATTGGGCTTCTCCATCTGGCGAAAGTGCGTCAGCGCGATGCGCATCTGGGCATCGTCAAGTTCCTCGCTGGTGGGGAAAAAGGTCTTGAAATCCTCATATTCGGCCTTGGCCTGGAGCAGCCCCGAAGTTCCTCCCTGCTTGAAATAGGAATCGGCAATGGCCAGCTTGGCGCGTTCCTGGTATTCACTGTCGGGGTA
>JAPOZE010000124.1 GCA_026706225.1 Acidobacteriota bacterium | reverse complement strand
TTGCCATCGGCGCCGGGGAATGGCTCTTCGGTCCGGCCGTCGCCAGTCAGTACGGCGGCACCATCCTCTGGCTGGCCACCATCAGCATCCTCTGCCAACTTGTCGTCAACCTGGAGGTGATGCGCTACGCGCTCTTCTGCGGCGAGCCCATCTACGTGGGTTTCCTGCGGACCCGGCCCGGGCCGAGAGTCTGGGCGGCCTGGTACCTTCTGATGGATGTCAGCAATATCTGGCCCTTCATGGCGGCCACGGCCGCGGTGCCTCTGGCCGCGGCCCTTCTGGGCCACCTGCCGGGCGACGGGACCGTTCAGTTGCTGGGGACCTCCCTCTCCGAGGTGCGGCTGGTCAAGGTTCTCGGCTACGCCGTTTTCCTGCTGGCCTTTCTCCCCCTGATCTTCGGCGGCACCATCTACCGCAGCATTGAACGCCTGATGTCCCTTAAGGTGATCGTGGCGCTGAGCTTCCTTTGCATCCTGTCCGTCTTCACCGTCTCCTATGCCAGCCTGCACGAGGTGGTGACCGGCTTCTTCCGGTTCGGAGCCTTGCCGCTGCGGGCCGACACCATCATCGTTGGACCCCATTTCGAGCTGACCGAGTCCCGTGGGGGCGACCGCTACACCATCAAGGGAACCGTCGAGCCCGGCCAGACGCTAATCACCGAATTTGTGGCCTCCCGCGGCCCCGAGCCGGAACGGTTCGGGATGCATGCCGACGTGCCGGCCGATCTGGCGGCGGTGCGTCAAGGCCTGGTCGACCGCGCCAACTCGCTCGCCCGCGAGGGCCGCTTCTTCGTGGAGGACACCCAGGACGGTGTCCAAGTGCTGCTGGCCGGCCAGGTCCTGGCCGATCAGACCTGGAAGCTGGACCGGATCGAGGTCTTCGAGGGCGAACAGGCGCAATCCTATGGTCGCCTGGAAGATCTTCCAGCCGCGGTGGCCGCCCGCGCCCAGTCGCTGTTCGCCTACCAGGGGGTGGAGAGAGTGGGCATGCTCGGCTACCTGTGGGAACACGGCCGATTGCCCGACCTGAACTGGGCCATTCTGGCCGCCTTCGCCGCCATTGCCGGGATCGGGGGCACGGGCAACGCTCTCTGTTCCAACTACGCCCGCGACAAGGGGTGGGGGATGGGCAAGCTGGTGGGAGCCATCCCCAGCGCCGTGGGCGGCAGCTCGGTGACGCTCCTGCACATCGGGAAGACCTTTCCCATGGACGAGGCGAATCTGGGGCGCTGGCGCGGCTGGATGCGTTACGTCCAGCGGGACCAACTGGTGGTGTGGACATTCTGCTGCTTCCTGGGGATGGCGCTGCCCTGCCTGGTCTCTCTGGAATTCCTTCGGAACGTGCCGGTGGAGGGGCACCGCGTCGCCGCCATGATCGCCGACGGCGCCGCCCGCAGGTACCCCGATCTCCAGTGGCTGCTCTGGCCCGCCACACTGCTGTGCGGTTTCCTGATTCTGGCGCCGGGCCAGATCTTCTCGGGAGAGGCCATTGCCCGTCGCTGGACAGACGTGCTCTGGTCGAGCAGCCGGCGGGCCCAACGTCTCCGCGGCCCCCAGGTGCGCTACATCTACTACACCATCCTGGGCGTATACGCCGTTTGGGGCCTGGTCTGGCTGTCCCTGTTCGAGCCCCTCACATTGGCCATCATCGGAGCCATCCTTGGGAACTTGGCGCTGGCGTCCACGGCCCTGCACACCCTCTACGTCAACCGAACCCTGCTGCCGGCCCGGATCCGGCCGCCCTGGTTCATGCAGGCCGGCCTTTTGATCTGCGGCGCCTTCTTCCTGGGGATCACAGTCATCGTGTGGATCTATCTGTAGCCCGCCAGCAGGCGCCTCATGCTGCTGCGGCCGGCGCCGCTCCACAAGGAAGCCCGTGTAGGAGGAACCGCCCTCATGTCACTTCTTCGACTGCTCTTGCTGTCCTCCTTTTTGATCCTGTCCGCTCAGGGCCCCGCGACGGACCTCCGTCTGCGCGCAGAAGACGCCGCCAAGCCGGTGCAACTCTCCGACGAGCACATCGCCGCCGCCGGCCGGGACCGCCGCATCATCATCAACTTCGACACCATCTCCGGCGACCGCAATTTTGGGGGACGCGACCCGGCCGAGCTGGTGAAGTGGAAATTCCACGTCATCGACGCGGCCGATGTCCAGATCGACAGCGTCTGGTGGTGCTGGGGGGAAGGCAACGTGTCACCCTGGCCCAGCCGGATCATGCCGCTCTACGACAGCGAGGGCTACCGCCAGTGGAAGGAGCAGGGCATCGACATCGCCACCATCTTTGCCGAGGAGTCCAGGAAGC
>JAPOZE010000574.1 GCA_026706225.1 Acidobacteriota bacterium | reverse complement strand
ATCATCGACCAGGCCTGCGAGTGCGGGGTGGAGCGCTTCTACTTCACCGGAGGAGAGCCCTTCGCCCGTCCCGATATCTTCGAGCTGATTGAGGCCGTCACCGAAAAGAAGCAGGCCGAGCTCATTATCCTGACCAACGGGATGCTGTTCCAGGGAAAGCGGCTGGATCGGCTGGCTCAGTTCAGCCGGGAACGGCTGCGGCTTCAGATCTCGCTGGACGGCGCCGTAGCCGAAACCAACGATCGCTACCGCGGGCGCGGCACCTTTGACAGAATTGCCGAAGGGACCCGGGCGGTGGCCGGGCTGGGGTTCCCGGTTTCCCTGACCACCGTGGTCACCCGCGAGAACCTGGAGGAGCTGCCCCTGATCACGCGCATGGTCAAGGACTGGGGCGCCCGGTCCCAGCACCTGATGTGGATGCACCGGCGGGGTCGGGTCCTGGAGACCGAGCAAGACGCATTCCCTTCCTGCGAGGATCTGATAGGAGCTGCCCGGGCCACCGCTCGAGAAGCCGCCAGGCTGGGGGTCGGGCTGGACAACCTGGAGTCCTTGAAGCTTCGGGTCAACGGGCGGCCGGGGGTCAAGCACGACCTGGGGAACCAGTTCTGGGATTCCCTGTGCGTCTATTCCGACGGCACCGTCTATCCTTCGGCGGCTAGCGCCAACCACAAGCCCCTGGCCGCCGGCGTGGTCGACAACGGGAATTTGCGCCGGATCTGGCAGGACTCCCCGGTGGCCCGACGCTTTCGTCAGGCCTCGGTTGCCAACAAGTCCTGGCTCCGGGACGATCCCTTCCGGTTCATCCTGGGAGGCGGCGACATCGAGCACAGTTATTTCTTCAGCGTCGACGGGGCCGGGGCAGGGGATCTGCATGCCCCGGACCCCTACTACGAGGTCTACCGGGCGCTGGCCCGGGACATCATGGTCGAGCTGGCTCAGGAGAAACAGCGCAGCCTGAACGGCAGTTCCGGCTTTGACGCCCCGGCGGTCTACCATTCGATGGGCGAAGGCGCTGTGGCCTGCGGCGCCGGCAGCGACCCAATCGATGTGGGCAGCCGGACCGCCGTAGCCACTCTCCACTCCAACTGCGTGCTGGCCTTCGATATCGAAGGGTCCCGCCAGGTGGTTCGGGAGTTCTACGCCAAGGCCGCGGAGAAGCCACAGTCGGAACTCTGCTGTTCCATGGAGCAAGTTCCGGACGAGGTGAGCCATATCCCCAAGGAAGTGATGGACCGCTCATACGGTTGTGGTTCTCCCATTGCCCTGGCTCAACTGGTTGCGGGAGAAACCACCCTGGACCTGGGATCGGGAGGGGGCATCGATTGCTTCATCGCCGCCCGCAAGGTAGGTCCCTCGGGAAGGGTCATCGGCGTGGACATGACCGACGAGATGCTGGCCGTGGCCAATCGGAACCGGACCGCCGTAGCCGAAGAGCTGGGCTACGACGTGGTGGAGTTCCGGCGGGGTTTTCTGGAGCGGATTCCGGTGGAGAGCAAGACCATTGACCTGATCAGCTCCAACTGCGTCATCAACCTCTCACCTGACAAGAAGGCGGTCTTTGGCGAAATGTGGCGGGTGCTGAAGGATCATGGCCGGGTCGTGGTGAGCGACATCGTCAGCCGGGAATCCGTGCCCGACCACCTGCGGGTCAATCCCAGGTTGTGGGGAGAGTGCCTGTCGGGAGCACTGACGGAAGAGGAATTCATGACCTACCTGGAACAGGCGGGTTTCCACGGGCTTCAGATCCTGAAGAGGGACTACTGGAAGACCGTCGAGGGGTGCACCTTCTACTCCGTGACCCTGCGGGGGTTCAAGTTCGAAGGGTCCGCCGAGAGTCACTTCACGGGGCAGCGGGCCGTCTATCTCGGACCTCAAAAGGCGGTCATGGACGAGGAAGGCCACCTCTTTCCCCGCAATGAACCCATCGAGGTCTCCACCGATACGGCTGCCAAGCTCAGCCGCCCCCCCTACCGGGGTTCGTTCCTCATTCTGGGGCAGGGTCAGGGACTGCTCCTGCTCGAGGACGACTGCCGTACCTCCGGCAGTTCCTGCTGTTAGACAGGGGACTCCAATTCGCATACCTCGGTGCTTACCGATCCGTCATCCTTCACGGTAACCACTCGGTACTGCGGCGGGAATAGCTTCAGGTGCGGAGGCCCCTCGTCATAGCTCAACCGATAGGTGATGGACCCTGTGCCGAAGACGGGAACGTGTCCGATGCGCGTTTCCCAGGGGTAGTGGGTGTGCCCGTGAAACACCGCCGTGACCGACGAGTCGCGAATCAGGTTCTGCAGGCGCGGTA
>JAPOZE010000456.1 GCA_026706225.1 Acidobacteriota bacterium | reverse complement strand
GAAGTAACTGGAAGCACATCCCCTCCCCCTTTGTCAAGTCCCGGTTCCGCATCGCACTCTCCACCACGATGCCCCATCGCTCTACGGGCAAGTATACACCTCAAGCGGGACACGATATTCTAACACCTGCAGGTGCGATAGTGCACCTCCAGGTAAGCTGAGAGAAGTGGCAGGAATGACTTGGATCGCATTTCCTATGGCCGAGGACACGCGATGGAAGTGAGAGTGCTCGCGACTTGGCATGGCGGCTGGCGCTACGTTATTTCATTTCTCGGTTGCCAGGCGCCCGCGTCGGTCGAGCTCCCCGGACGCGTGGCGAAGCGGGCCGAGGCGTCCGTTTCCGGCCACGACAGGCCGCTTGAAGCCGTCTCATCCCGGTGGACCGGATGGGGCGCCGAGCAACGCCGCCGAATACACAAGTTATTTATATCCAAAGGGTCACTCCACATCCTGAGATAGTCCGCGGGGATCACGGTGGTGAGACTGTCGAGTCGGCCAGGAAGCCGACTCAAAAAACAGAAGACCACAGATGGCCCTCAGGGGTCGAGGCCTTCAAGTGGATGAAGCGTTGCTCAGACGGGCTGGATGGGCTCCGCCCTGAAGGCGTTGGACAGGCTGAGCGGCGCCACGGTTGCTTTGCGATCAGTTTACGACATACCCGATAATCGCCGGGACGACTATGGATAATGTGACTGGGTTCAACACAAGCGTCCAGTCCCGTTTCTTCGGGTCTCCGCCCGCCTTAATCAAGGTGTCAATGATTTCCGGATGGGCGCCCATTTCGATTGCCGAGTACAAAGGGGTCTTCCCCCCGAGTATCGCCGCGGCGCGGGCGTTGGCTTTGGCGCCGGCCTTTGCGAGAGCGGCGATGATCGCGGGGTTGGGATTGAACCTTGCCGCCAGATGGAGAGGAGTCTCGCCGAACTCTCCCTTGGAATTCGGGTCGCCACCGGCCTGAAGCAGGGTGTTGAGGACATCGGGATTGGTGTTGAATTGAGCTGCCGTCTCAACCGGTGTCTGGCCGTGCCGACCAGGGGCCCGGGCCCGAGGGTTGGCTCCGGCATCCAGCAGGGCAGTGATCACTCCGGGATTTTCGTTGGAGCCGGCCGCCGCATGCAGCGGACTCTCGCCACCTCTGCCCACTGCCCTGAAGTCGGCGCCCGCTTGGATCAAGGCAGCGATGACGCCGGGATGCCGGGTGTGCGCGGCCGCCAGAATGAGCGGAATGCGGCCCTTTTCGTCCCGGGACTTGGGATCGGCCCCCGCTTCCAGGCAGGCTGTGACCTGCTCGACCGAAGCCTGTTTGAAGAAACCCACCGTATTCCACTCGGCGCAGCCAGCGCCGCTATCTGCTGGAACGCCACCGCCGAGTGCGGCTGCAGATCCCCCCATCAACACCATCAGCGTCATAACGACCATCGGCTGCGATCTCATGATGTAACCTCCTCCTTGGGTCCTGGAGGGTGCATGCCAAACTCCAGGGCGCACGACCAGACGGAACAGGGGGAGTCTGCCCCGGCGCTTCTCCCCGGCCCTCCGGCAGCCTTGCCGGATACCTACCAACCGGATGCGGCTTCCGTTCCCCAGTCCCCCGCCGGACCGCAGCAATAGTTGACGGTGGCTATGGTTTCGGCATCGAATCGCGCCTTGTCCTCCGGCGCCAGCAGCCCCTTCTCAACCAGGAACGTGTTGATTCCCCTCAAGCCCTCGTCCCGCTTCGGACCCGCAGGCAGCCCCTTTTGGAGAAAGGCCTGGAGTTTCAGGTAAAAGGCTCCCCACACCCTCAGCCTTTCCCGGTCGGGATGCCGGAACGTCGAGGCCTGCTCCATGGCCGAAACGGCCCCATGGTTGCCGTGCTTCAAGGCCGTCTCGTAGGCCGTCACCCCCACATCGTTCGGGAGGTTTGGGTTGCCCCCTGCCTTGAGCAAAAGCCCTATGAGGGCTTCAGGGGCGTGATAGGCAGCCGCATGAAGAGGCGTGTCCCCGTATGCATCCGGCAGGTTGGGATCCGCCCCGGCAGCCAGCAGGGTTTCCACTTGTCCCCGGGAGGCCGGGACCCTGCCGGATTGCTCGATGATCGACCTCAGCGGCGTGTTCCCGAAAACGTCCGCGGCATCGGGATTGATGCCGGAGTTGAGAACTTCCCTCAGTTGGTCGTTGCTTCCTGAGACGATCGCCAGGTTCAGGTCCTCGACCGTCGCCCTGGGTCTCGGTTGGCCGGCATCCGAACCCTGCCAGGACAGGATGTGGGATACCCCGAAGATCCAGCCCGTCAAACCGAACGCGGCGAACCCAAGGTGAAACACCG
>JAPOZE010000404.1 GCA_026706225.1 Acidobacteriota bacterium | reverse complement strand
GTCACCACCGGCGACGATGCGCAGGGTGAGGTCACGGTGACCGTGGAATATAATCAGCAGAGTTTTCGCGGTCACGCCGTCAGTACGGATATCGTGGAGTCTGCGGCGATCGCCTACCTGGAGGTGATCAACCGCATACTGCGGCGCCGGGACACCGACGACCAACGGCCCCGGAGCGCGATCGGTTTTGGCCAGCCCTGATCCAGCGAGGAGGTCACGCCATGCCCATGCAGCCGAGCAAGTACATCTGGCAGGACGGCCGGATGGTCCGCTGGGAGGACGCAACGGTCCATGTGCTGACCCATGCTCTGCATTACGGCTCGTCGGTCTTCGAGGGGATCAGGGTCTATCGAGGGCCCAACGGGCCCGTCGGGCTGAGGCTTACCGACCACATCAGCCGGATGTACGACTCGGCGAAGATCTACTACCTGGAAATCCCCTACGTACTCGAGGAACTGGTGGCGGCCTGCAAGGATGTCGTGATCCGCAACGGCCTCCGCAACGGCGCCTACGTGCGTCCGCTGGCGTTCCGCGGTTACGGTGAAATGGGTGTCGCCGGCGATCCGGATGCGCCTGCCCGGTGCATCGTCGCGGCCTGGGAATGGGGTTCATACCTTGGCGAGGACGGTCTCGACAGCGGCGTTGACGTCTGCATTTCTTCCTGGCAACGGGCAAGCCCCAACACCATACCCACCATGGCCAAGGCGGGCGGCAACTACCTGTCGAGTATCCTGGTCACCCTGGAAGCGCGCCGCCTGGGATTTGCCGAAGGCATCGCACTCAGCAGCGAGGGCTTTGTCAGCGAGGGCGCGGGCGAAAATCTCTTTCTCGTAAGCAAGGGCAATCTGTACACGCCGCCCCTTTCGGCCTCCATTCTCGGCGGCCTGACCCGCGACCTCGTCATCCAGCTTGCGGACTCCATCGGCATGAGCGTCAAAGAGCAGAATATTCCCAGGGAGATGCTGTACATCGCCGATGAGCTGTTCCTTACCGGAACGGCCGCGGAGATCACCCCGGTCCGCTCCGTGGACCGAATCACCATCGGGAACGGCCGCAAGGGTCCCGTTACCGCCAGGCTTCAACAGAGCTTCTTCGGCTTGTTCGACGGTTCCACGCCGGATACGTGGGGTTGGCTGGAGCCTGTCGAGAGCGGAGACGTTCAGCGCATCGACCGTCCGCAGATCGCCGTTTGAAGCCGTCAGCGCGCTGTTCAACGTCTGCAGATCGCCACGCAACGAGGAAAACATGTCCGCCAACTCATTGTTCGAAAAGGTCTGGGACCGGCATATCGTCGTGCCGGAGTCGGAGGAGACGCCGGCGATCCTGTATATCGACCTGCATCTCGTGCATGAAGTCACCAGTCCCCAGGCATTCAGTTTGCTGCGGGATGCCGGCCTGAAGGTGCGCCGACCGGACCTGACGCTGTCCACCATGGATCACTCCACACCCACCATTCCCGTTGGGTCGCTGCGGGAACTCAAGGTGGTCAGCGAGCCGGCCGCCTTCCAGCAGATCCGGCAGATGGAGCGCAATTGCGAAGATTTCGGTCTCGAGCTTCGAGGCATGGACAGCGACGAGCGCGGTATCGTCCACGTCATCGGACCGGAACTCGGCGCCACGCAGCCCGGCAAGACCATTGTCTGCGGGGACTCCCACACCAGTACTCACGGCGCGCTCGGCGCGCTGGCGTTCGGCATCGGAACCACCGAGGTGGCTCACGTCCTCGCGACCCAATGCCTGCTGCAGCGCAAGCCCAGGACGTTTGCCGTCAACCTCGAGGGCACACTGGCGGCGGGCGTGACGGCCAAGGACATCATTCTTGCCATCATCGGACAGATCGGCGTGGACGGCGGGACCGGCCATGCGATCGAATACCGTGGATCGGCGGTGGCTTCGCTGTCCATCGAAGAACGCATGACCATCTGCAACATGGCGATCGAGGGTGGCGCCAGGACCGGGATGTTTGCGCCCGACGACGCGACCTACGAGTACCTGGCAGGCCGGGCGCTGGCTCCGCGGGGAGCTGACTGGGATGCGGCGTTGAGCCGGTGGCAGACGCTGCCCAGCGACGACGACGCCCGGTTCGCCAAGGAAGTGTCGATCGAGGTCTCGGCGCTCCGGCCCATGGTCACGTTCGGCACGAATCCGGGCATGGTGATACCGGTCGACGATGTGATCCCCTCCCCTGCCGGCTCCGATCCGGGCTTTGCCAAGGCGCTGGACTACATGGCGCTGGAACCCGGCCGCCCCCTGGCGGGTACGCCGGTCGAAGTGGTTTTAATTGGCAGTTGCAGCAATTCGCGAAGAGTGGGACTGA
>JAPOZE010000374.1 GCA_026706225.1 Acidobacteriota bacterium | reverse complement strand
GTGGTCTTTCTGGACACCAGGCACCACGTGCTGGCCGTGGAGGAGATGTTCCAGGGCACCCTCAACAGCGCCACCGTGTTTCCCAGGGAAATCGTCAGGCGGGCCCTGCAGTTGAACGCCGCCGCCATGGTGGCCGTCCACAACCACCCCTCGGGCAACCCCTCGCCCAGCCCGGACGACCGCCAGGTGACCCGGGAGCTGCAGCGGGCCTGCGGGCTGATGGACATCTCCCTGCTGGATCACATCGTCATAGGCGGCAACGACTGCTTCAGCTTTGCCGAGCACCGCCTGCTGTGAGGGGATGGGGAGCCCCCTCTTTCTCCGGTATTCGGACCAAGCTATAATCCAGGGGAATTCGGGACCGTACGGCAAACACGTGAAACCATTTCAACCCCAGCGGAAGCCGGCCATCCCCATACGCTTTCCGCCACTGATCTTGTGGGCCCTGCCGCTGGGAGCCGTCCTCCTCTGGTGCCTGCTCTCCCTCTGGCTGGGCCGCTGGGAGGGGCAGCCTCCCGAGGTGAGCCTGGACCGCGATTTTACCGCCTTGGGAAAGAACCCCTCCCTGGTGCTCGAGGTCAAGGACGCCCAGTCCGGATTGAGCCGGCTCTCGGCAGTGCTGGAGGTGGAGGACCAGTCCTTCACGCTGGTCGACCGGAGCTATCCGGGGCCGCGGCTGCTCTTCTTCCAGAGGAGCGGCGCTCAATCCTCGGCCCGCTTCGACCTGGGCGAGCCCATGGCCGCCAGCCACCAGATCCGGGAAGGCCCGGCGCGGCTGTCGATCACCGCCCGCGACCACTCCTACCGCCGGTTCTTCGGAGGCAACCGGGCTCGGCTGCAGCGGGATTTCACCTTCGACCTCCGTCCCCCCACCCTCCAGGCGCTCTCCGGGCAGCATTACGTCACCCAAGGGGGCTCGGCCTGCGTTCTCTACCGTGTGGGAGAGGACACGGAGATTTCAGGGGTCCGGGTGGGTCCGGACTTCTTTCCCGGATACGCGGCCGACCCCGACGGAGACAGGCAGGTCCGATTCTGCATTTTCGGCTATCGCTACGACCTGGGACCCAATCCGGAAATGAAGCTGGTGGCCGTAGACGCGGCCGGGAACCGGTCGGAGGCCCGCTTCCAGACCAAGCTCTTTCCCAAGAGGTTCCGGCAGCGCACCATCCGGCTTAGCCCCTCCTTCCTGCAACAGGTGGTTCCGGCGATCCTCGACGAGAATCCTCAGCTTTCCAGCCAAGGCGACCTGGTAAAGGACTTCCTCCAGATCAACGACGGGCTCCGGCAGGCCAACCACGAGACGATCAAGCAACTGTCGAGCCGGTCGGAGCCGCGGTTTCTATGGACAGAGGCATTCGCCCAGCTCAGTCGGTCCAAGGTGGAGTCCCTCTTCGCCGATCATCGCACCTACCTCTACGAAGGCCGGGAGATCGACCGCCAGGACCACGTGGGCTTCGACCTGTCGGTGGTGAAACACTATCCCATCGAAGCCTCCAACGACGGCCTGGTGCGCTACGCGGACCTGCTGGGCATCTATGGGAACACCGTTCTGCTGGACCACGGCTGCGGGCTGTTCTCCCTCTATGGACACCTCAGCTCGATCTCCGTGCAGGCCGGCGACCGCGTCGGCAAGGGCCAGGTTCTGGGGCGCAGCGGCGCCACCGGCCTGGCGGCCGGCGACCATCTTCATTTCGGTCTGTTCCTGCACGGAATCCCGGTCAACCCCACCGAGTGGTGGGACCCCAAGTGGGTCCGGGAGCGCGTCCTGGACAGAATCCGGGAGCACACGGGCGGAAGCGCGACCGGCGGGTCCTGAACGGGCATATTTGAAACAACAAAAGAGTTATCCACCAAGACACACGAAGGACCACGAAGGGCCACCAAGGGGTTGGAGAGGGCTCGAGAGGGATTCGCCAGGGGTCGGAAAAGAGGAGTAGCGCTTCCCACCGTCTCCTCGGGATGCCGATTCAAAACGCCCAATCCGATCGGAAAGGAACCCACCATGAAGGCTACTCGCGATTTCCTGAAAAGGCTCGGTCTCCCCTCGGGCGACGGATACGCCCTCCAAAGCACGCCCAAGCGTTTTCCGGACGGGGCCCAGTATCGCTTTGAAATACCCAGCGTGGAGGGCCCGCGCTGCCTGCAGGCGGTTATCGAGGAAGCCGAGCGCTACCGGCTCACCATCCATCGGGTCAGCCAGGGCAGCGGGATCATGCTGATGACCGACGACGAGATCCAGGACATGCTGAAGATGGCCAGGGACCGGCAGATGGAGGTGAGCCTGTTCGTGGGACCGCGAGCCACCTTCGATATCGGTGCCCAG
>JAPOZE010000141.1 GCA_026706225.1 Acidobacteriota bacterium | reverse complement strand
TTCCGCCCCCCCAGGAAAAAGTCCTCGTTGGAGTGCTGCTCGCGGGCGAACCACAGCCCCAGAGCCAGCACCGCCACCAGGTAGCCGCCAAAGAGGGTCCAGTCCAAAGGGTGCAGGAGTCCCAAGGGCTCAGCTCCAATCCGATCCGAATTCGGTCAAGGCCGTCAGCCCCGGGATTCTAGGAACGCCCGTCGTGCGAGTCAAGCGGCCCGCGGCCTGCCGAAAAGCGGCCTTGAGCCCCTGCATGGGCTTGGATAGACTATGCAGGAGGCGCCGGTGAGTCGGGGACTCGCGGACGCCACTTCCCACGGGGAACTCTCGGCATGTCGTTCCATCGGCTCAGTATCGCCGCCTGGCTGGTCCTCTTTTCGGCGCCGGTGGGGTTGGGCGCGTCAGATTCCAACCAGGCGGAGTTCTTCGAGAAGCGGATTCGGCCGCTGCTGATCGAACGCTGCCATGCCTGCCACAGCGGCGAAACCTCCAGTCCCATGGGAGGGTTGAGGCTCGATTCGGCCGCTGCCATGCTGGCGGGGGGCAGCCGAGGCCCGGCCGTTGCGCCCGGCAGGCCGCAGGAGAGCCTGCTGATCCGTGCCGTCTCCTTCGAGGACCCGGATCTCAAGATGCCTCCCACGGGCCGGCTGAGCGATCGGGGAATCGCCGACCTGGTCCAGTGGGTGAAGTCGGGGGCCTTCTTTCCCCAAACCGGGTCGACCTCGACCGAGCAGGGTGGAGGCATCGACTGGGAAGCGGGCCGCCAGTTCTGGTCTTTCCGGCCCATCGAGTCACCCCGTCTTCCGGCGGTCGAAGATGGCCGCTGGGTTTCCTCTCCCGTCGACACCTTCGTGCTCTCCAGGCTGGAGGCCAAGGGACTGACGCCGGCCCCGCCCGCCGACAAGCGAAGCTGGCTCCGCAGGGTCACTTTCGGTCTGACCGGTCTGCCGCCATCGGCGAGCGAGGTGGAACGGTTCGAGGCCGATCGTTCCCCCGAGAGCTTTCGGAAGGTCGTGGACCGGTTGCTCTCCTCTCCCCACTACGGCGAACGCTGGGGACGCCATTGGCTGGATCTGGTCAGCTTTGCCGAAACCAACGGTCACGAGTTCGACCACACCAAGGCCGATGTCTGGCGCTACCGGGACGCCGTCATTCGGGCCTTCAACCAGGACGTTCCCTATGATCGCTTCGTTCGCGAGCACGTGGCAGGAGACCTGCTGGCGGAGAAGCGTTTGGGGCCGGACGGGATCCACTGGGAATCTCCGGTCAGCACCAGTTTTTTCTGGTTGGGTGAACGCCTCAACGGCGCCATCGATTCCGTCAAGGCCCGGACCGACGAGGTCGACAACCAGATCGACGTTCTCTCCAAGGCCTTCCTGGGCTTGACGGTGGCCTGCGCCCGCTGCCACGACCACAAGTTCGACCCCATTCCCACCGCCGACTACTATGCCCTGGCCGGGGTTCTGCACAGCACCGATTTCGCCCAGGCGGTCATCGATTCGACCGCCCGACGGCAGGAGATTGCCTCCCTCCGGCAGCAGATCCAGGATCGGACCTCCGCTATGGAGGCTCTACTGGAACCCGCACGCTGGAGTATGGCCCGCCAGATCGAGCCCTACTTGCTGGCGGCGGCCGAGTTGGCCTCCCCTCGGGCCTCGACCGAGCCGTCCGCGGTGGCTGAGCTGGCCGGCCGGCGGCTGTTGGATGCCGGCCTGTTGCAAGCCTGGGTCGAGACCCTCCGGCAGGCCTGTGGGCAGCCGCAGGATCTGTTCTACCCCCTGGCCGCCCTGATCGACGGTCTGGCCAGCCGGCGTTTCGGCTCCTTTGCCGAGGGGATGGAGGCCGTTCGCGGCCAAGTGGGCGGGAGGGTTCAACCGGAGGGGAATGAGAAGGCCGCAGGTCCGGAGCGAGTCGATGTGCTCTTCGAGGATTTCGGCAAACCGGACTTCGAGGGATGGACCGTGCGGGGACAGGCCTTCGGGACCGGACCGGCGCGGGGGATTGCGGCCAACCAGCCACTCCGCGACTTCCAGGGCCAGCCCCTGGCCAACTCCTTTGGAAGTGGGTCCGACCGATTCATGGGCAGCCTGACCTCCCGCAAGTTCACCCTGCCCGAGTTGCCCAGGGACTACCGGGATCATGGCATCTACCTGCATGTGAGGCTGGCCGGCAGCCAACCGGAGGAGTCTTCCGGCAGCCAACCCTTCCCTGCCCTGGCCCTGAGCCTGATTGCGGACGGAGTGAGAAGCTCGACCCATGTTCCGCAGGGCAGCCGACTGCAGTGGAAGACCTCCCGCATGACCATTCAGGTGGGACGAATCTGCCATTTCGAGATC
>JAPOZE010000399.1:544-2327 GCA_026706225.1 Acidobacteriota bacterium | reverse complement strand
GGGAGATCGGGTATGAACGTCGTCGATTCCAGCGCGTGGCTGGAGTATTTCGCCGGTGGGCCGAACGCTTCCTTTTTTGCGGAGCCTATCGAAGACATCGAGACGCTTGTGGTTCCCACTTTGAGTCTCTTCGAAGTTTTCAAACGGGTGCTCCAGCAACGAGACGAGACCGCCGCGCTTGAGGCGGCAGCCTTCATGCAGCAAGGAACCGTCGTGGAGTTGGAAGCGACGATTGCTTTGAACGCTGCCCGCCTCAGTGTCGAGCTGCGTCTACCACTGGCTGACAGTGTCATTCTCGCAACCGCCCGCCAATACGGAGCCGAACTCTGGACCCAGGACGCCGATTTCGATGGGATCGACGGAGTTCGGTATCGGAAGCGAACGCCATAACAATGCGGTAAGAGATCGTACGGAAACCACCCGCGACGCGATTCAGGCCGGCACTTCTGCAAACCCTGACGGAAAGATGCGCTCGTTTAATATCACCCCCGCACCCCCCTCAGGAATTCCCGCATCGATTGCTTCAACAGCGACTCCAGGTTGATGCTGATGTAGCGTGCCCCTCGGGCGCGCCAGTGGCGGGCGGCCTCGGGGTTGGCCGCCATGATTCCCAGGGCCACCGGCGAGTTGCGCAGGCCGGCCAGGATTTCCTGGAGGCACTGCCGCATTCGGGGATGCTCGGGCTGTCCGGGCACTCCCAGCGAATGGGAGAGATCGGTGCGCCCCACGTTGATCACGTCGACGCCCTCCACCGCCAGGATCGTCGGTAGTTGCCGCACCGCTTCGGCCGTCTCCACGTAGAGGACCACCAGGGTTTCCCTGTTGGACCGGAGCACGTGGTCCCCGAATGAGAGTCCCTGGCCGTAGTCGGCCGCCCGCGATCCCGACAGTCTCCGGTTGCCCCGAGGCTGGAACTTGACGGCCGACACCGCCCGTTCTGCTTCTTCGGCCGAGTTGATCTGGGGAACGATGATGCCCTGGGCGCCCGTATCCAGAAATCGCAGAATGACGGCGGGGGAGTTGGTGGTCACCCGCACGATGGGGGTGATGCCGTTCACCTCGGCCGCCCTCACCATCTCCTCGCAGGTGCGCGGGTCCAGCCGGCCGTGCTCGCTTTCGAAGACCATGAAGTCCCACCCGAAACGGGCCAGCAGCTCCACCAGGGCGGGGTCGGGATAGCGCACGAAGCAGCCGTAGACCGGCTCTCCTCGCTTGAGCTTGGCCTTGGTCTTGTTGGCTCGCACGTCGGGATCCTTCTTCAGGGGTAGAGCAGCCAGCCTTTCCGTCCGGTCTCGATACGGTACAGCCGGCCGCAGACGGAGGTGAGGTAGAGCGTCCGCAGATCACGGCCGCCCCAACTGCAGTTGGTGGGCCGCTGGCAGGGGGTCGGATGGCGTTCCAGGACACGCCCCCCAGGATCGAGGACGTAGATCGTGCCGCCCGGGCCGCTCTTCTCCCAGCCGGCCGCGGCCACCAGGTTGCCCTCCGCGTCCAGACACATGCCGTCGATGCCTCGGTGGGGGGCGAAATCGTACAGGACCTCGCAGGGGCCCAGGGCGCCGTCTTCCAGGATGGGATAAGCTCTCAGTTGGCGGTCTCCCTGGAAGTCGCTCTCGGCCACGTAGAGTGTCCGGAGATCCGGCGTGACCAGCAGGCCGTTGGGACGGGCGGTGTCGTGGGTCATGCGTTGAATGGACCAGCTTCCGTCGGTTCGGGGATCCAGCCGGTAGATCGACTTGTGTTCCAGCTCCGGCGGACCGATGGCTTCGGCCCAGTGGCTGCT
>JAPOZE010000399.1:0-534 GCA_026706225.1 Acidobacteriota bacterium | reverse complement strand
GGTCGGAGAACCAGATGCGGCCCTTGAGGTCGAGGGCCAGGTCGTTGGGGCTGTTGAGCCTCCTGCCCTGGAAGGCGCCGGCGATGACCGTCCGGGTCCCGTCCCGGTGGTAACAGGCGATGCACCTGCCGGCGGCTTCGCAGGCGTAGAGGCGGCCGCGCCTGTCCAGCATCAGGCCGTTGGCCATGCGGGTGCCCTGCCGCCAGGTTTCCGTCTCTTGCGTTTCGGGGCGGTATCGCAGGATGCGGCTGTGGGGGAGGTTGCTGAACAGCAGGGCCTCGCCGTCCCAGGCCGGTCCCTCGGTCAGCCCGAAAGGGCCGGCAACTTCGTGGAACTGCCATCTGAGGGGAGATGTCACCGGGCTTTCCTCCGAATTGCCACCGAGCACACCGGCCATGGGGAATCGATATTTGCTTGCACAGGGGACCCGGGTTTACCGCCTTGCGGCAAAATAACCTCGCGTCTCGGCCGCCACGATCCCGCTCAAGCCCAGCAGGCCGATCAGATTGGGCAGGACCATGCTGCCGATGGTCA
>JAPOZE010000397.1 GCA_026706225.1 Acidobacteriota bacterium | reverse complement strand
CGAGAAAGCTGAAGCGCGCGTTACACAAGGTGAAGCTGGCACCACAGATCGTCCCTCGAACGGGGTGGTTACGGAGGCATTGGCGCGACGGTGGATTTCTTCCCTTTGTCAACATCATCGACGAATGCGGCGAGCCCATGCCATTTGCCGGTATTGGAGAGCAGCTTGCTGCCTCGGCCGTTACCTGGAGCGATCTCCCATGGATAAAAGAGACATGGGGTGACCAACCGCTAATCGTCAAAGGCGTTCACTGCGCGGAGGACGCTTTGAAAGCGGAGGAGCTGGGAGCAACTGGAGTAATTTTCTCCAACCACGGCGGTCGCCAGTTTGGTCAGGCTATTCCGTCCCTGCAGATTGTCGCCGAGGCTATCCCCAAGTTGGGCGCGGCCAGGTCCAAACTCGATTGCGCGATGGACGGCGGTATACGAAGCGGACTGGATGTTCTTATCGGGCTGAGCTACGGCCTGAAGGCTGTGGGCTTGGGCAGAGTGACCGCAGGTGGACTAGGAGCCGGTGGTCACTTGGGTCTAACCCGAGCCTTTGAGTTAATGAAGGAAGACCTACTTCGCTCCATGGAACTGCTCGGAGTGCAAAACATCAGCCAGATTCAAGAGCAAGGAGAGAAGCTTCGGCGCAAGAGCATGGTCTCAGGCACGGCACATCTTCCCGGGTTCGTTTTCTAGAGTGACCGAAATACCTGTATCAGGCCGATCAGGGCGAAACTCCTTGTAGAAAGCCGCTTACGCCCATGAACTGGCGGGAAGTAATCCCGGGGGTGTACCGCTATCGGGACAGCTGCAACGTCTACGCCGTGCAGGGGAGCGAGGGCATGCTCCTCATCGATGCCGGCACCGGGCGCTGGCTCGACCACCTCTCCGAGCTGCCGGCGGCGCCGGCCGCCCTCGCCCTGACCCACTACTTCCGCGATCACGCCGCCGGGGCGGTGCCCGCCGCGGCGCGGGGGATCCCGGTGTACGTGCCCGAGCACGAAAGGGCCGTACTCGCCGATCCGGGGCAGCATTTCCGGGCGCGGGAGACCTACGTCATCTACGACAACCTCTGGAACCTGTTCGCACCGATCGAGCCGGTCGCGGTCGCCGGCCTGCTGCGGGACTACGACCGCATGCGGCTGGCCGGCCTCGAGGTGGAGGTGATTCCCCTGCCCGGCTGCACCCTGACCCAGGTCGGGCTCGGCGTCCTCCTGCCGGGGTCAGACCGGCCGGTGGTGTTCTGCGGCGAGGCCATCCACTCCCCCGGGCGGGTTCCGAGGGTCGCCCCCTTCCAGTACAACTACAACGACATGTCCGGGGCCGGGAACGCCTGGTACTCGGCCCGCTCCCTGGGCCGCCGCGAACCGGCCGCCCTGTTGCCGAGCCTGGGAGAGCCGATACTCGAAGACACAGGCGGGGCCCTGGGCCGCCTCGAGGAGAACCTGACGGCGCTGCTCGCCCCCTACCGCTACGGCGACCCCGGCCCTCCGGGGCGTCTGGAGAAGGTGACCGACCACGTCTACCTCGACACCGACTCGGGCAGCAACAACTGGTTCGTCGTCAGCGATTCCGGAAAGGCGCTGGTCATCGACTACGGGTATTTCTCCTCCCCGTTCGGCAGCGCCTTCCCCGGGTACTCCAGCCCCCCCAACCGGCGCCCCCTCCTCCACGGACTGGAGGCCCTCGAAAGGCAGTTCGGGATCGACCGCATCGACGTCGCCCTGATCAGCCACTTCCACGACGACCACGTCTGCGGGCTGCCGCTGCTGCAGCGCCTGTTCGACACCGAGGTCTGGGCCGCGGAGAACTTCGCCGACCTGATCGCCCACCCGGAAGCCCACTGCTTCCCCTGCAACTGGCACCAGCCGGCCCGCGTCGACCGCCGCATCCGCCTCGACGAGGAGGTCGAGTGGGAGGAGTACCGCTTCCGCTTCGCCCCCATGAGCGGCCACACCCGCTTCGCCTCCCTGATCGGGTTCGAGGCGGACGGCATGCGCTTCGCCCACACCGGCGACCAGTACTTCTTCGACGGCGATTTCAGGAACTGGAGCGAGAACCAGCGCATGCAGAACCACGTCTACCGCAACGGCGCCCTGCTCGACGGGTACGAGGAGAGCGGCCGCTGGATGCTGGAGTGGCGGCCCCAGGTGGTGATCCAGGGGCATCAGCCCCCGTTCTTCACCGACGACGACTTCTTCGCCCACATCGAGAAGTGGCGGGAGGACTACGAGACCCTGCACCGAAACCTCATGCCCCTAGGCGAGGAGGAGGTCCACTTCGACCTCGACAGCTGGGGCGGCTGGATCTGGCCCTACCGCGTGCACTTGGCCGAGCCGGGGCCGGCGCGGG
>JAPOZE010000188.1 GCA_026706225.1 Acidobacteriota bacterium | reverse complement strand
TCCGTTCCTTCATGCAGGGAACGGCCGCCGGCCGCATTAGCTCCGAGGGTTTGATGTAGCACATCCGGTATATGGCCTCCGATGAGCTGGAAGGGCGGCTTGCCGGAAGCCCGGGAGCCGAGAAGGCGGCCCGCTACATTGCGGAACAGTTCGCCCGGTGGAATCTGGCGCCGTTGGGTGACGAGGGGAGCTACTTCCAGGAGTTCTCTTTCGTCTCCGGGGTACGGTTGGGCTCTGCCAATTCCCTGGAGGTGGCATGGGGACCGGGTGGCTCCTCGAGCCAGGCGGGTGGAAGGAGCGTTCTGGAGCCGGGCAGCGACTTCACGCCCGTTTCCTTCTCGCTGAGCGGGGAGTTCGAGGGCGCGGCCCGGTTTGCGGGGTACGGCATTTCAGCGCCGTCGCTCCAGTACGACGACTATCGAAACACGGATGTGAAGGGGAAATTCATTTTCGTGTCGCGCTACGGCCCCGAGGGCGACGATCCCCACGGGCAGTTCGGGCGCTACCATGCCCTGCGCTTCAAGGCCCAAACGGCCCGGGACCGGGGCGCCGCGGGCATTGTCTTCGTGGATGACTCGGAAGATTTTTCCAAGAGTTCGCTCTCCAAGCTCAGATTCGACCGCTCTTTCGCCGATTCGGGCATTGCCGCCCTGGCCATCAGCCGTCCCGCTGCCCGGCAGCTTCTGGCCAAGGCCGGATTGAAACTGGAAGACCTGGAACGGGCCGCCCGAAGCCGGAAGGGAAGCAACGTCGAAATGCCGGGGGTCCGCCTGAAATTCCGCGCGGACCTGGTCAAGGAGACCCGTTCGGCCCGCAACGTGGTGGGGTTCCTGAAAGGCGCCGGCGAACTCGCGGAGGAAGTGCTGGCGATCGGGGCTCACTTCGACCACCTCGGAATGGGTGAGGTGAGCTCGCTGGCGGCCAAGCCGGGGAGCGAGGTCCACAACGGCGCCGACGACAACGCTTCGGGGACGGCCGGGCTGCTGGAACTGGCAGGGGCGCTGGCCTCGCGCAGGGACCAACCGGGCCGCAGCCTTCTCTTCCTGGCCTTCAGCGCCGAAGAGCAGGGGCTGCTGGGTTCTCGGCACTACGTCAACCATCCGGCGGTGCCCCTGGACAAGACCGTGGCCATGATCAACATGGACATGATCGGACGCATGCAGGGCAAGCGATTGATCGTGGGCGGCACCGGAAGCTCGCCGGGCTGGAAGGATCTGCTGACTGGCCTGAACGAGGATGCCGACCTGGAGCTCAAATTTCGCGACGGAGGGTTCGGACCCAGCGATCATTCCTCCTTTTACGGCCGGGATATTCCGGTGCTCTTTTTCTTCACCGGGGTCCATCCGGACTACCATAAGCCCAGCGATGACTATGATAAAATCGAGGCGGCCGCGACCGCCCGGGTCGTCGAATTCATCTTTCAGACAGCCCGGTCCATCTGCAGGATGGATCAGCCGCCCGCCTTCCAGAAGACTGCCGGCGCCCAGCCCGAATCGGGCAGAACGGGTTTCAGAGTCACGCTGGGCATCATTCCCGACTACGGCGAGGAGGTCGAGGGGGTGCGGCTTACCGGCGTAAGGGAGGGAAGTCCGGCGGCCAAGTGCGGATTGAAATCCGGCGATCTCATCGTGGGGTGGTCGGGGAAAAAGATCGCCAACATATACGATCTGACCTACCTTCTGCAGGAACATCGACCGGGGGACGAGGTAGAGATTTCAGTGGTGCGTGACGGCCAGGAACTGCAATTCACGGCCACTCTGGAAGGGCGGTAGCTGCGCAAGTGAAAGAGTTTGCCGCGATAAACCTGCAGGAAAGCCTCAGTCGTGCCGAGGAAGAACGGCTGAGTCCGGGGACTTATGCCCTCTTGGCCGAGCGGGCTTCCCTCGAACAATTGCAGCAGGCGGCGGACCGCACCCGGCGGCGGTTGCATCCCGACAACATCGTCACTTACATCGTGGATCGCAACATCAACTACAGCAACATCTGCTCGGCCGTCTGCACCTTTTGCGCCTTTTATCGACCGCCCGGCTCCAGCGAGGGTTACGTGCTGAGCCACCAGCAGATTTTCGAGAAAGTCGAGGAAACCCTCGAGCTTGGCGGCAGCGGCATTCTCATGCAGGGCGGACTCCATCCGGATCTGCCGCTGGAGTGGTACGAGCGGCTCCTGAGCGAGCTGAAGCGGCGGTACCGGATACACCTCCACTGCTTTTCTCCGCCGGAGATCCATGCCTTTACCCGGATCTTCCACATGGACACCCGGGAAGTGCTGATCAGGCTGAAGGCCGCCGGACTGGATTCGATTCCGGGGGGCGGGGCCGAGATCCTGGTGGACGAGGTCAGGAAAAAGAACA
>JAPOZE010000500.1 GCA_026706225.1 Acidobacteriota bacterium | reverse complement strand
CGTCCTGCCGATCGGGCAGGTTGGCGATCACCCTGGACCGAATCTCGACCGTTTGCGCTCCCGTCAGGTTCAACTCGCTCTTCCGGGTTCCCAGTTCCAACCCGTTGGCGAAGAAGTCGACGATGTGGGAGGCCCCATCGGAAACATAGCTGCGCCCGGCTCGAATCTGGTCCATGTACCGGTCGAAATTCAGTGGACCGTCCAGCTTGGCATAGCTTCTGGCCATCCCCACCCGGTCGTCGAAGATACAAGGGAAATCGGTCTCACCGCTCAAGCGGGTTCGGAACCCGGTGTTCAGTACGTGGTACCAGATATTGAGTTCCCAGGGAGCAGGAGTGTCTCCGGCGGAGAAGAAGTCGACCGCATCCTGGGTCACGGTGACGATGTACTCGTTGGCTCCTATGCCGTCGAACTTGGGCAGGACATAGTTGGGAAGGGAATCGGTCGGCTCCATGGGTTCCAACCCCCATCCGGAATGGGCATAGCCGACCACGGCGTCCTGCTGTTTGGCCCATTGCAGAATGGGCAGCGTCCAGGTTGGCCAATCCTCCACCTTGCTGGTCCCCGGATAATCGTCCTCCTTCAGGCGGAGCAGGCAGACATGTCCCGCATGGGAGGAAGGAAAGCCCGAGACCTCCACGTCGTAGCGCAGCAGGTTTTGCTGGTTTGACAGGGGATGCACCTTGCCGGTGAAGTAGCTCTTCTGGTAGTACCAACAGGGCCCCCAGGTCAGATTGCAGGCGATATTCAGGTCTTCCCCCTGGGCCTGGCGCCACATGTGCTCGGGACGCACGCCCTCCTCCGGGCTCTCGTAGTGGCTGCATCCGGCGGCGTGCACGTGGTGGTCGGCGCTGTACCAGCCCAGCTTGGCCATGTGAACCCAGCGCGTGAGCTGAAGCCGGACCTCGTGGACCTTCTTGCCGGCGGGCACCCGGATGCGTTTCGTCTGGGGGAGGTACTCCGGACCCCGGGTCAAGGTGATTTCATATTCCCCCGCCGGCAGGAACACGTGCTCGCCATCCCCGCGGTAAATCTGCGGGTGAAAGAAGAAATCCGGAAATTCATCCAGCGCCGCCAGGCGGCGGGAGGGCAGCGGGCGGATTCCCGTCAGCCGCTTGGCTTTGGAAGACGTCGGCAGGTCGGAGCCGCCGCGCTCCTCCCAGGTCTGTCGGGCCGCCAGGGCCAGGCGATAGTCCTTGGGCAGCGGCGGCCGTCCCGAGGGGGCCGACCCGCTGATCTGCAACGGAGCGGAGCCCTCCACGACTCTCTCGATCCCGTCGGTGATGACCAGGGAGGCCATGGGAGCCGGAGAGCCGTCATGGTCCTGGATCCGGAACACCACCTTGGTCGCCGCCAGGCAGTCGAAAAGGATGTCGACGGTGCTGCGAAAACCGATATCCTGGGTGCCCTGGCCGACGTGGAAGCCGATCTTGGCTTCCCGGCGCCCGGTTTCCCGGGTGTAGATCTGGAGCACCGCATATTCGAGCTCGACCCCCGACAGGTTGCTGAGCAGCGGCCGCCTCCGGTACATGTAGAGTTCCAGGAAGCGGTTGGCGACCTGGCCGGCGGAGAGAAGGTTCTCCGGCTTGGCCCGCTTGGCTCCGGTCGAGCGGTGCAGGATGGGCTCGGCGTTTGGGCTTTCGGCTTCGAGTTCCGTCGTGACCATGGCCTGGTTGTGGACCTTGATGAGGAAGCTCTTCCAGCCGTTCTGAACAAGGACGGGCTGGGCAGGGCCGCGGAGCACCTTCACCCGCGCCTCGGGGTTGATGACCACCATGGCCAGGCAGTAGGGGTCCAGGATCTGCTGGATGCCGCGAGTCGTCTTTAGGCCGGGCGCTTCATCTCTCAGCGCTTGCAGTCGACGGGAGTCCTCAGCCGAGAGTCCGCTCCCCAGGAATGTCAGCGCGTCATCCAGCCGGAGCGCCTGGGCCAGTAGCGGCTGGGCTTCGACAGTGCTGACCCTTGGGAGATCGTTGGAATAGACCGCCCAGGGCAGCAGGAGTGAGATCGCAATGAAGCTGAGGAGTGGGCATTTCATGGGTTTCCTCCCGGCGAATATCCTGCCTCGTTCCTGATTCTGTCCCCGCGTGCAGCGGGGTATGGCACCGACCAGCGCGCCGCTCGCGGTCGTGGCGACTTGAATTCAGTCAACCGAGCCGCAGTCGAAATCAGGACACCATCAGGGCTTCCCTGAAGTCTATTGCTGCGCTCCTGGCGGGATCATGAACTCGCTTGCTGGTGAGCCTATCACAAGCCGATCCGGTGAGAAGTGCGGGTTAAACCCTCCAACGCAGGCAGGTGCCCGCTCCCGTCATGGTGACGATGGTATCGTCCTCCAGGACTACACTGGAA
>JAPOZE010000257.1 GCA_026706225.1 Acidobacteriota bacterium | reverse complement strand
GTGGATGGCCCCCGCGGTCCCCGCTTCGATGCCAAGATCGGACCGGTCCTGCTGGCCCGGAGGAGCGGCGCCGCCATATTCTGCTTCCACATCGCGCTTCAGCGCAAAATCGAGCTCGACAACTGGGACGGATCCCGGATTCCACTGCCCTTTTCTCGGGCCTTGATCCTCAAAGCCGCCCCGATCTACGTTTCGCGCCGGGCCGACGGGGAGGAGATTCGCCGGAAGCACCAGGAAATGCAGGAAGTCCTGGACCGCTTGCAGCGGCAGGGCGACGAGCACTGGAAGAAACCGCCTCGGTGAGAAACGCGGCTTGAACCACGAATGGACGCGAATGATCACGTCCCGAAGAATCGGGCCAGCCTGTCGGCGCCCTTCTCCAGTTGCTCCATGGAAGTGGCGTAGGAAATGCGGATGTGGTCACGTGTGCCGAAGCCTTCCCCGGGCACGACGGCTACCCGGGCCTCATGCAGGAGTTGCAGCGCCAGGTCGGCGGGGCTCTCCACACGGCGGGCGTCAAGTAGTCTCCGCAGGTTCGGATAGACGTAAAAGGCGCCGTCGGGCCAACTGCAGGAGATACCGGCAACGGCGTTGAGCGCCTCCACGATAAAGCGCCGCCGGCGTGCATATTCCCTCAGCATGTCTTGAATGAAGTCCTGGGGGCCGCTGAGAGCCGCCACGGCCGCCTTCTGGGCGATGGAGTTGGCGTTGGAGGTGCAGTGGCTCTGGATCTTGAGCATGGCCCGGATGAGCGGCTCGGGTCCCAGGCAGAATCCCACCCTCCAGCCCGTCATGGCGTAGGTCTTGGATACCGACCCCACCACGGCTACGTGGTCCCGGTAGTCTTTTCCCAGCGAGGCCAGGGAAAAGGGTGTCGAGCCCTCATGGTTGAAGTGGCAGTAGCACTCATCGGTCAGCACCAGGAGGTCCCGCCGGCGTGCCAGTTCCGCGATCTTCCGCATCTCCTCTTCCCGAATGATTGCCCCGCTGGGGTTGTTGGGTGAGTTCAACAGGACCAGTCGGGTTCGTGGAGAGACGGCTGCCTCGACCTGATCCGCGGTGACTCGGAAATTGTGGGATTCCGAGGTGGGGACAAACCGGCAGGAGGCGCCGGCGTAGCGGACCGCCTCCTTGAAGGTGACCCAGTAGGGGACAGGGATCACCACGTCGTCACCCGGCTGAAGCAGGGCGCTGGTCAGGTTGAAGATGGCGTGCTTTCCCCCGACCGTAACCGGGACTTCGCGGGTGGAATAGTCGGACTGGAAGTCGCGGGCGTGCCGCCGCACGATGGCTTCCTTGAACTGGGGAATGCCGTCGGTGGGCGTGTAGCGGGTGAAGTTGTCCCGGATAGCCTGGAGGGCAGCCTGCTTGACGTGGTACGGGGTGGGAAAGTCGGGCTCGCCGGCGCTCAGGTCCACCACGTCCACGCCCTGAGCCTTGAGCTGGGCCGCGGCCGCGAAAACGGCCCCCGTCGAGCTCAACGAAATGCGTCCGACGCGCTGCGAGAGTCTCATGAGTCGGGATTGGCGGCGGTCTGTCCTTCCCGGCTCATTGAAGCGATCTTCTTCAGAAGCCGGTCCTCCACGTTGCGGGGAACCAGTCCGGAGATCGCCCCGCCGAACTGGCAGACTTCCCTCACCAGTCGAGAGCTCAGGTAGCTGTAGGCCTCGGACGGCATCATGAAGACCGTTTCGATCTGAGGCTCCAGGCGCCGATTCATCAGGGCCATCTGCAGTTCGTACTCGTAGTCGGACACCGCCCGGATGCCACGGACGATGACCCGGGCCTGCTGCTGCAGGGCGTAGTCGACCAGCAGGCCTTCAAACGTATCCACGCGCACGTTGGGGTAGTCGCTTCCCAGGGAGGTCCGGATCATGGTCGACCGCTCATCGGCCAAGAACAGCGGAGACTTTTCGCTGTTGATCAATATGGCCACGATGACCTCGTCGAACAGGCGAGAGGCCCTGTGGATGATGTCGAGGTGCCCGTTGGTGAGTGGATCGAAGGACCCCGGATAAAGGGCGATCTTTTTCATGGACGGCCTCCAACTCGATGATCTCTATGGCGTTTTTTCATGGAAACGGGCAGCAACCTCGGGTCGGGAGGCAACCGGGAGCCATGGCTGTTTCGATTCGGTGTCGCCGGCTCGATTCAAGTCCCGCGGTAGAGGCTGAGTCGGCTGTCCCCGTGTCCGACCTGGCGCACCCGGCTCAAATCGTGGTAGCGGGGCTGCAAGGTCAACCACTTGGAATGCTCGAGGATGACACAGGCTCGAGGAGCAAGAACTTGGCAGCGATGAATCTGTTCCAGGGTCCGGGGATAGTGTTGCACGGCGTCGTAGGGCGGATCGATGAAGA
>JAPOZE010000532.1 GCA_026706225.1 Acidobacteriota bacterium | reverse complement strand
GATTTGCCGGAGATATCCCCGAAAACGGCCCCGGACGACCTCGGGGCGGTCGTCGTTCCGGCGCTTCGTTGGGACTCCCGCCGGAGGGCGATTGCTATTGAGGTTGTAGGTCCGTCCCTCGGCGTCGACTACCCGGCCGGCCACACGGGACAGCACGCCTTCCTCGGTGATCTCGAAGAGAACAACCGCCGACAGGCTCAGCAGCGCGTCCAGCGCCTCGGCCTGAACCAGGGTGCGGGGATACCCGTCCAGAATATGCCCCTGATCGCCACTTCTTTCGACGTAGGTCTTGAACAGGTCCAGGACGATGGGTTCGGGAACCAGCTTGCCCGCTTTCATATAGGCGGCGGTTTTCTTCCCCAGTTCCGTTCCCTTGCCCACCTCCATTCTCAGCATCTCTCCGAGAGAGAAGTGCTTGAGACCGAAATGGGCGGCCAGGAGCTTTGACTGGGTTCCCTTGCCGCATCCCGGCGGACCGAGAACAGCGATATTCATCAGTCGTCAACCTCTGCCATTCAGCCGAGAGGTGGAATGGATGCGGTCGCGCAAGGCCCCCAAGAGCAACTCGACCAGAGTGGCAGTCTACCCCAAGCGCCCTCCATTCCGGAACCCTTTTCCCCTGGTGGCATTGCTCGACGCTCAAGGGGTGGGCGGCACCGGTGAGAGGGGAGGCTCTTCGAACGTGAGTGTGCGAACGGAGGTGGGGACCACCACTGCGGCATTGAACTTGACAGCCGTCCGGGCGACGGCCACAATCGGCTCGGTTTCAGTGGAAACCGCCCAACCCCTCGGCCCCGCGGCGACTCGCCGCCAGCGGGCGGCTTAAACCCGTGAAGATCCTCTCGATCACTGCAGGTGCAGCCGGCATGTACTGCGGCAGTTGCCTGAGAGACAATTCCCTGGCCGCGGAATTGACGCGGCTGGGGCACGATGTAACCCTCCTGCCCGTCTATACCCCTACCCTGACCGACGAACCCAACGTGAGTCAGAGCCGGGTGTTCTTCGGTGGACTGAGCGTCTATCTCCAGCAGCTCTACCCCATTTTTCGGAAAACTCCCTGGCTGCTCGACAGGGTGTGGGATTCCCGACCCGTGTTGAAGTTCTTTTCGGGACTGGGAGTCAAGACCGATCCCCGTCAGCTGGGAGCCTTGACCCTTTCCATGCTGCAGGGAGAGTCCGGCTATCAGAAAAAAGAGCTGCTCAAGCTGATCTCCTGGCTGCAGCAGCAGCCCCCGCCCGATGTCATCGTTCTGCCCAACTCCCTGCTGATCGGACTGGCCGAGCCGCTTCGGGCCGCGCTTCAACGACCGGTGTGCTGCACTCTCCAGGGAGAAGACCTGTTTCTCAAGGGACTACCGGAGCCCTACCGCGGCCAGTCCCTGGAATCGATGCGGCGACAGGTCCGATGGGTGGACGGATTCGCCCCGGTGAGCCGGTACTGCGCCGGCATCATGCAGGAGCTGCTGGGGATCGAACCGGACCGAATGCACCTGATACCGCTGGGAGTCCGGTCCGGGGACTATGGAAACCGCCGCTCGCCGCGGTCAGAAACCTTCCGAGTCGGCTACCTTTCCCGCATCGCTCCGGAGAAGGGTTTGCACGAACTGTGCCGGGCCTACCGGCGCCTGAAGCAGCTGAAGAACGTCGGTCCGACCCGGCTGGAGGTGGCCGGGTACCTGGGGCCGGAACACCGCACCTACCTGCAACAGATCCGCAAGCAGATCCGCCGGTGGGGGCTGGAGCAGGAATTCTGCTATCATGGCTCCCTGGATCTCCCGGCCAAATTACGTTTCCTGGAGAACCTGGACGTGCTCTCGGTGCCGGCCACCCACGACGAGCACAAGGGGATACCCATCCTGGAAGCCATGGCCAGCGGCATTCCGGTGGTGCAACCCCGGCGCGGCGCTTGCACCGAGATGATCGAGAAGACTTCGGGCGGACTGCTCACCGACCCGGACCGGGAACACAGCCTGGCCGAAGGGCTCCATGCCGTCTACCGGGATCCAGACCTGGCCGATCGCCTGGCCCGAAACGGCCGGCAGGGAGTGCAGGATCACTACAGCCTGTCCCGCATGGCTGTAGCGGCGGTGGAGGCCTATCGAGCCATCGCGCAGCGAGCTTCCTCCCAGGCCCAGGCATCGGGGCAATGAGTCTGATTTGAAACAAACGCTGGTGAACGACAAGGGCCAAGAAAGAAATCCACGAAGGCAAACGAAGGACCCCGAAGGGCCACCAGGCGTGACGGCTCTGCCGCATCGGCAGGGCTGGGGGCCGGCAAGCCGGCGCCTGCCGCCTTAAGGAGCAAGAGTGATGGGAGCAGGCCCACCCGGGAGCGCGGGCGTCCCGCCCGCATGCACTCCCGTTGCGTCCCGCTCAGTTTC
>JAPOZE010000291.1:1098-2408 GCA_026706225.1 Acidobacteriota bacterium | reverse complement strand
CTCCTTTAAGAATCTGGTTAACTCCTTCCACAAGAGTATTTTACCAGATTCCGAGAACCGATGCTTCCGACCTCTGGTGAGATTTTCGGGCTAGTGGCTCTCCCATCCAGGGCCAAAAAGCGGGCTTAATAGTATCTTGTCCAATAAACGGCAAAGCGACCTGCCAAGCCACAGGATGGCTATTTGGCAAAAGACGGGTTTCGCGGGAGACCCGGCCAGCGCTCACCCCGTTCGACTCCTCGTTGCCGCTGCCTTGGTGGTCGGCGCCTCCTGCTCGGCCTTCGTCTTTGGCCAAGCCAAGGACCCCCTGAACTCCACGAAGGTGCTGAATCTGACCACCTTCGCTACCCATTCTTCTGCCTCTTCTCCGGAAGCCGCCATCGACCTGACCCACCCACGGGATGGATCCGGAAGAATCTTCGTCAGCACCAACGAGGGCAGGATCCATGCCTTCTCCTCCAGCGGAAAGACCCTCGAAACCTTCCTGGATTTCAACACGGCTCAAGTTGCCGACTTTGAAGCGACTGTGGATTTCACAACCAACGGACTCTCCTACATCGCGTTCCATCCGGACTACGCCAGAGCCGGCGGTCCGGGAGAAGGAAAGCTTTACACCTTCTACAAGAGCCGCATGCCGGGAACCCGCGCCCCCGACTACAGCGGGGCCGCACTGGCGACAAGGCCGGGAGACGTGCTCAGTCAGTACGTCCTCCTGGAATGGACCGTTGACGGGAAGGATCCCAACCGAATCGATACCGCATCCCGTCGCGAGGTGATGAGGATCGAATTCAGTGGTCCGGGTCCTACTGTCCACTCGATCGGCGAGATCAGCTTCAACCCGTTCAGCAGGCCGGGCCAGGCCGACTACGGGAATCTCTACATCACGGCGGGCGACGCTTTTGCCGGAGGCGCGCTAAAGAACTTCCAGTTCGTGCAGGACCGGGACAATCCGTTCGGCAAGGTGCTGCGCATCAACCCGCTTCAGAAGGGCGACGCCCCTTATTCCGTCCCCTCGGACAATCCATTCCAGGATGGCGGGCCGCTGCTCGACGACGACGACAATGTGGAAGAGATCTTCGCCTGGGGCCTGCGCTATCCCCAGAACTTCAGCTTCGCCAGGGACTCCCGAAAGAGCCCCCGTTTGATCGTATTCGACATCGGCGCCACCGACTTCGAAGAAGTCAACATCGTAGATCTGGGCGACAACCACGGCTGGACGCTCTACCGCGGTCCGGTCGAAGGGAACCCGAACACAAAACTGAATCTGCCCTCCCGGTCCAGTCTCGAGTTTCCCGCCGCCGTTTATGACC
>JAPOZE010000291.1:0-1088 GCA_026706225.1 Acidobacteriota bacterium | reverse complement strand
ATCCCGAGCGTTCCCGGCGGGACTCCCGCAAAGAGAAGCGCGGCCGTTACCGGTGGGTTCGTGGTCTCGGATCCTGGAGATCCGGGTTTCCAAAATCAGCTGGTCTTTGGCGATCTGGCTTGCTGTGCCTTCTTCCACGCCGACTTCGAGGAGTTGCTGGCCGCCGACGCAGCCGATACCCAGGCGCCCGTGCACGTGATGGCGGTGAGTGTCGACGGCGGTCCCCCCGGACTCTTCTGTGACACGATCGGCAAGGGTCGCGGCGATGCCCGCTTTGGCGTGGACGAGAAGGGCCGACTCTTCGTTATCAGCAAACAGACCAACGCAATCTATCTGACCGACCTGATCGCCGACCAGGGTCCCTGAGGGCAGGAAGGGTGGCCCCAAGGCCTTTCTTCCAAGGGTGAACGGCTATCGATTCCTGCGAGGTCGGACCGCGCTGACCACCACCGCGTAGAGCAGCGTCACCAGGCAGGAGGAGGGAATGATCCACATGAAGGAGGGCGGCCGCTCCTCGGCAAAGACGCCGAAGGTGTGCCCCCAGCCGACCACCAGGCCGAAGAGCATGCCCGCGCAGGTGGCCTGAACGGCTATGGGGCCGGTACAGCGCCTCACCCAGATGGCCGCCAGGAACAACCCTCCCAGGCCGCCCACCGGGAAACTGCTCACCCGTTGGGCAAGCTCCAGCAGATTGCCCCGGATGCCTTCCGGAATCAGAAACAGCACCAGGCACATCGAGATCGACGACAGCCCCACGGCCACCGTGAGCAGGCGGGCCAGCAGGAGCTGGGCCCCCGCCGCCAGCGGCGTGGAACGCCAGCGTTCCACGTAGTCCACGCTGATGACGGTGGCCACCGAATTCATCCCCGAGTCCAGGCTGGACATGGCGGCGCTGAACAGGGCCGCCACCACCAGTCCGGCCAGGCCGCGCGGGAGCTGCGAACGAATGAAATAGGGAAAGGCCTGGTCGGCATCGGACGGGGGCTGGCCCTGGTAATAGGCGAAGAGAGCCATGCCCACGGCCACCAGAGCCAGCGTCACCAGCAGGCCGGAAATAAGGTCGCAGTCGCTGGACCTTCAGGCCAATC
>JAPOZE010000693.1 GCA_026706225.1 Acidobacteriota bacterium | reverse complement strand
TCACATCCTGGCGCGGCCGGGGCATCACCGAGGCCGAGCAGGAAGCCGCCATGCTTCGCCAAGCTATCGCTGATACCGATTTTGAGATCATTGAACGCCATGGCGGTTTTGATGCCGTCGTTGAGAGAGTGCTCCAAGTGGAGGAACTATCGGCGTCGACCAATGGGCCTGGAATGATCGACGATTTCCGCCTCTGGGGGTCACTCAGATGCCGTCAGATGGGTGTCCACCTTTCAGACGAGGGGGGTGACATCAAAGGGTGACATGATTTTGACACCCACAACGCCTTTCTCTCAGAGGGCGGCGCCCTCGCCGTTGTGGTCTAGGACTTCCACGAAACGGCGCATCAGGCGCGGGACAACACGGATTTCCCGCTTCCGATGCGGGAAAGCGGAGCGAGGCTGCGCCTCGCGGGTCCCCCCCGTCGCACGGCGCAACGGCGCGCCGTACGGGAGGGATGCTGGTGGTGAGAGCGTCCCCCACCTTTTCGGCGCTGGTGCGCCACGGGGGAGGCCAACGGGGGACAGGCCTCGGGCCACCCTTTGCCTCCCTGCGGGGAGGTCGCTCTCACCACCGTGATCCCTGGCGGGAAGGCCGTCGAGTCGATGTGGAAGGCTGTTACTTCGACGTTGCGGATTCGATGCGCTCCGAAAGCTCGGCGGCTAGCTTCTGAGCTTCGGACACCTGCTCAGAGGACATTATCGACCTGAGTTCATCCTTTAACTTGAATGCTTGCTCTTCCCCCTGGGCGGCGGCGAGAATGAACCAGGCATAGGCCTGCACGTAGTTCTCCAGTACCCCCTCGCCCCTGGCGTACATACCACCCAGCTCCTGTTGTGCACTGGCATAGCCCTGCTCAGCGGCCAGCCGGTACCACTTCACCGCCTCTTGGTGATTCTCCAGCACCCCCCTGCCATTGCGGTACATGAAGCCCAAGGCGGTTTGAGCCTTGGCGTGTCGCTGTTCAGCGGCCAAGCGGATCCACTTCACTCCCTCCCGGTCGTCCTTCGACAACCCCTTGCCAACGAAGTGCATTCGCCCCAGTTCGATTTGAGCCTCGGCATCTCCCTGCTCGGCCGCTTTCCGGTACCACTTTGCCGCCTCTCGGTAGTCTTCCGGCACTCCCTCGCCAACGTGGTACATCTGGCCGAGATGGAGCTGAGCCTTGGCGAGTCCTCGTTCGGCGGCTTGGCGCATCCACGTGGCGGCTTCCACGAGGTTTTCTGCTACCCCGTCGCCCCTGGCGTACATGCGGCCCAGCTTAAACTGCGCACTGGAATCTCCCTGCTCAGCAGCTTGGCGCAACTCCCGAATCTCCTGGTCCTCGGCTAGCCCGGGGCGGAACCCGGCCAGAACAACCACGGCAACGAGGACAAGCATAAACTCAGTTCTGCAAGCGTTTCGGTTGGGCATGACTTCCATCAGACACCCCCATAGCTTACTCAAATCAGAGGTTTCAACGACACCGCAGGGCGGATTAATCAATACCTGACTTGTGCGCTTGCACGGGCATGCTTGACAATTCAAGCGGGAGATCCTGCCGCATTACAGCTCGCCGGGCTCGCTGGCGAAGCTGTTCCGCTCTTGATTCACCAATGAGTGAGGCGGCCGACGCTTCTCCCGAAGCCGTCGGCGTTGAACTCTGGTCCTTGTTTGTGGTTTTCGGTTCTCCTTCACGGGAGGGATCGGGCAGGATTTCGATGATCGTAAGGCCCTTGGGAGCAAGTCCTCTGTACACTAACACAGCAGCGGCGGTGGGGATTGCTACAGCTACCACCCCTTCACCAACGGTCCCTCCGCTGTCGCTTCCTGCGGCCATCACAGCAGCCATGCTTGCAAATAGCGTTCCGGCGAATGTTGCTATGGTCAAGCCAACCTGCTGTCCCCTATTTCCCCTAAGCCCCCGGACCTCGATTCCAGAGACGGTTTCTCTTGCAATCTCAATCTTTCCCTTCGGGTAATCCGCCGGTTCGGAGCTCTTCTTGGCCTTGAAGACGAGAGAGGCGGCCGTCACCTTCCGGATTCGCCCCTCAACCCGTGCGCCGTCGGAAAGCTGGAGCGCAACTTTTTTCCCGCCGATTAATTCCTTCAATTCGCTCCATCGGACTTGGAGATGTTGTTCCGGCTCGGAGCCAAGCAGGCTCCTGCTCAGCATCAGAAACACCACCAGGCTGCTACAACTTCGCGGCCATTTCATGTCATGTTCCTCCGTACTAATTCCCTCACGGTTTTCTCGTTGGAGGCCTTCTCGCGTGCCGGAGCCGCCGGCTAGAATCGAAATCCGAGGCCCACTTCCAACGATCGGCAGGCGGGGGTATCCGGGTAACCGAGGATGTGAGAGTACCCTCCTCGCAAGACCAGACGGGGAGTCAGGCTCACCAGTATCCCCGCGCGAAATA
>JAPOZE010000213.1 GCA_026706225.1 Acidobacteriota bacterium | reverse complement strand
TTCGGTGAGTTCCATCCGTAAAGGATAGCATGATATTGCTGTTTAGTGTTAACAGACCCTAATCCGATGCTGGCCGAGGCTGCCGGAAAGAACTGGCCCGATTTGAGCGACCAGGGGTTGCTTCTCAGGAGTGTGGGCGGTCCGGTTCCAACCTTGCTGGTGGGCGGGGGCAGTCCTGTGGCGGTGCTGTGGGCCGCCTACGACCTGGGCGAACGCCTGGGGGTGAGATATCTCGTGAACCGGGACGTCTTTCCCGACCGCCGCCGATGGTCCGGCTTACCCGATCTGGACCTGGTCCAGGAGCCCAACCTGCGCATCCGCTGCTGGCGCCTGGTGAACGATCTGCCCCACGGGCCGGTTTCCTGGAGCCTGGAGGAGTACCATCGCTTTTTGCGGCAGATCGCCAAGATGAAGTACAACCGCATCCACTGCGCCCTGTGGCCGGCCCAGCCCTTTGTGCACTACAGCTTCCGGGGGATGGAAAAGCCTCCCGGCGTCCTCTATTTCGGCCACCGCCATCCCATCGGACCGGAAACCATCGGCCGGGAGCGGTTCGGCTCCATGCAGGTCTTCACCAATCCCGAGTTCGTGGGCGCGCAATCCGGAGAAGAAATGGTCCGGCGGGCCATCGGACTGGTTCGCGGCGTCCTGAAGGAAGCCAAACGCCTGGGGATGGAGACCGGACTGTCCATTCAGCCCTTCCAGTGGCCCAAGGAGTTCATGAAGGTCCTGCCGGGATCCGAAATGGAACGGCAGTTGGGGGACCTCACGGCGGGTCCCGGCCGCGGCCAGTCCATGCAGGACCGGGGGCTGCGCGACATGGTCACCACCATCTTTCGCGCCTTCGTCGAAACCTATCCCGACATCGACCACGTCCACGTGGGCATGCCGGAGCACCGGAGCTGGGTCGGGCAGGCGGCCAGGGCCTACCGGCGTTTGACAGCCCGCTATCCGGCGGCGGACCTGGATTCCTACGAGCAGCTCCGGAAGCAGGCCCGTAGCCGGACCTCGTTCCCCGGAGGCGGCGAGCGGGTGGAGACCATGTTGCGGGGCGACCTGTCGAGCCTCTGGTTCTTCGATTCGCTGCTGCGGGAGAAGCAACTGCTGAAACGGCCCGGAGGGGGGGAGGACATCAGGATCGTCTACAACGGCGTAGTGGCGGAGCTGTTCCCGCTGGTGGCCCGCATGCTGCCGCCCGGCGGAGAGATGCTGAACTTCATCGACTACACGGCCAGCCGGCAGCTTCGCCAACCGGAGTTGCTGAGGAAGGTCGCGCCCGGTGGGGTCCCTTCCACCCTCATCTTCACCCTGGCCGACGACAACGTGGGGGTGTTGCCTCAACTGGCGACCGGCTCCCTCCACCGGTTGACGCAACTGCTCCGCCAAAACGCCTGGGCGGGCTTCTACACCCGCTATTGGACCGTCGGAGACCTCGACCCGACCGTGCACTATCTGAGCCGGGCCAGTTGGGATGCCGGCATGACGCCGGAGAAGGCCTATACCGACCAAGTCCGGCACGTGTGCGGGCCGGAGGCGGTGGAGCCGGCCCTCGAGGCCTTCGCCCTCATCGAGAAAATCACCCTGGGCCTGGATCAGCATGGCCTGGGGTTCGGCTTTCCCGTGCCGGGGATGATGACCAAGCACTATGAGAGCGGGGGGTTGTCGGAGGCCCTCAGGCAGGACCGGCAGCTCTACGCCGAGGCCCTCCGGCAGATGGAAGAGGCCCACAGGCGCAGCCGGCCGCATGGGAAGGATTACACCCGGTATTTTGCGGAGCGGCTCCGTTTCGCCGTGCGCTACCTGGAGGCCGCCGATGCCTTCGGGGCAACCGGCCGGGCTCTGCGGGAGGGGCAAAAAAAGGAGGCCGGACGGCAGATTGAACTGGCTCACCGGGCCATTCGCGAAGCCCTCGAGTCCTACGCCGGCGTGGCCAAGGATCACGGGGATCTGGGTGCGGTGGCGCTGATGAACGAGTACTGTTACCGGCCCATTCGAGAGAAACGCCGGGAGCTTCAGTTCTGAGAGAGGAGGGGGACGATGGACTATGGATTGAAAGGCAAGGTCGCCCTGGTTTGCGGCGCCAGCCAGGGGTTGGGAGAAGCCAGTGCGCTGGCGCTGGCCAGGGAGCAGGCCAGCCTGGTCATCTGCGCCCGCAACCGGGAACGGCTGCTGGCGACGGCGCGAGCGATTGGCGACGAGACCGGCGCCCGGGTGCTGCCGGCGGTATGCGACCTGGCCAGCCGAGAAGATGTGGAACGCCTGGTGGACCAGGCCCTGGAACGGTTCGGGACCATCGACATCCTGGTCACCAACGTGGGCCACCCCCCAATGGGCGACTTCTTCTCGCACGACGAGGCCGCTTGGCGGGCCGGATTCGAAGGCGTGCTGCTGCCGGTGGTGCGCC
>JAPOZE010000696.1 GCA_026706225.1 Acidobacteriota bacterium | reverse complement strand
TCATGACGGTCGACAGGATCAGCCCCTGGTTGGCATCCCGGTCGGTCTTCATGGCAATGTAGCGTTGGACGGCATTTTGATCGGTGCAGAGCAGTTGAAAGAAGATGAACTGGTAGACGATGATGAGCACCCAGACGGTTTGTTCGTTCCAGTCCCAGCCCGTGCTGCCCACCGCGAATTTTCCGTCGGCTATCGCTTCGCTGAACACTTGCGACAGCCCGCCCGGAATCAGGTTGACAGCAATGGGAATGCAGATGAGCCCTCCGATAATCAGGGCGATACCTTGAAGCAGGTCGGTATAGATGACGGCTTCCAGGCCGCCCAGGATGGTGTAGGTGGCCACCAGGATGCCCAGCACCAGGATGACCCATTCCAACGGGAAACCGGTCATGGGACCAAAGGGCAGGCAGACGGCATAAAGAATGACGCCGGTGCGAAACATTTGAAACACCAGAAAGCCGGCGGCGGCGTATAGCCGGGCCCAGGTGCCGAAGCGACGTTCCAGGTACTCGTAGGCCGAGCGCACGTGCCCCCGGCGAAAGTAGGGCATGAACAGGAAATAGGCGACGATGGCCGGGATGAAGTAGAAGAAGTGGGCCGGCATGTAGCGCCAGTCCTTTGCAAAGGTGAAGCCGGGAATGGCCAGGAAGGTCATCGAGCTGATGATGGTCGCCATCAGCGAAAACCCGACGATCCAGCCCGGCATGCTGCGATTGGCAAGGAAGTAGGCATCGGCCGAACGGTTGCGGCGGGCCGTGTAGACGCCGATAACCACCATCGCGCTCAAGTTGATGCAAATGGCCACCAGGTCGGGCCACCTCAGCAAGTGTTCTGAAACCATATCGTCACGTCCAAGGGATGGGAATGAATGTGATCGCTCTACGGGAGTGCCCGAGCCTCCATTGTGGTGTCAGTCCTCGGACCCGCTGTTCCTCCCACGTCTGTCCCGGCCTGCCCCCAGGTCACTGCGCAAATCATCGCAGGCTGTTTTTTTTCAGCGCCTTGTCGTCCCTGTTGTGAAGGTTTTCTATCAAGGATTGTGCTGGGTGCGCCCCGGTGAGAGGCACCGGTCAAGCCGGCGCGAGGGGCTATCATCCGGCGACCGTTGCGGCATTATAGGTTTTCTGGGGGCGTGAGCCAAAAAAAGAAATTGGGTTGACGGATCGGCAATAGCAACAGGTCGAAAGTTCAGGGACTGGCGGCTGGCTCAAGCCCCATCCTCATCGGGTCTCGAGGATCCAGCAGCAAGGTGGCCTCGGCGGTGACAAAAGCAGAACCCTTGATGGAAGGCACGATGCGACCCCGGCCGAGGCGGACGGTAGCCTCGAACAGACTGCCGATGATGCTTTCCTGCCGCCAGGTCTGTCCCGGGCCGAAACGGCCGTCTTCGACCAGGCATGCGACTTTTGCGGAGGTGCCGGTCCCGCAGGGCGAGCGGTCATAGGAGCCCCCGGGGCAAAGAACAAAGTTCCTGGAGTCGGCGTCGGCGCGCTGCGGAGGGGCGTACAGCCCGATGTGATCGATCTCTCGGCGATCCTTGCCGGTGATACCCCGATTGCGGAGCATTCGCCTGATCTTCCAGGTACAGTCGAGCAGGCAGTCGATGTTGTCCTCAGAGAGCCGAAGGCCGTGGTCTTCGCTCAGGAAGAACCAGTTGCCTCCCCAGGCCACATCTCCCGTCAGGCGGCCGTAACCCTCCAGCTCCAGGGCCACCCCCTTGGCCCAACGATAGCTGGCCACGTTTTCGATGACTACCTCACCCGACTCTTGCAAGCTGGCGGCAATGGGTCCCGCGGGGGTTTCCAGACGATGCCGGCCGGGCTTGATGCGGCCCAGGTAACCCAGGGTGGAGACAACCCCGATGGCGCCGTGACCGCACATTCCCAGGTAGCCTACGTTATTGAAGAAGATCACTCCGGCGGCGCAGTCCGCCCTGCAGGGCTCGCAGAGAAGGGCTCCCACCAGCGTATCCGAACCGCGCGGCTCGTTCACGACCGCTGAGCGAAAAGGATCGAAACGGTCGCGAAAACAGGTCATTCTCTCAGCCATGGAACCGGTTCCGAGGGCGGGTCCTCCCTCGATCACCACCCGGGTCGGTTCGCCTCCGGTATGGGAATCAATGACGCGGATTCGTTTCATGGATCGCCCCGCCGGGAAAGGCGGCGATTGAAGAGCCACAGCACCGTCAGCACGGACCCCCACTGCAACAGGCAGGTCATGACACTGTAGGGAAGCAGGGGATTGTACCATTCATCCGGGGCGTAAACGGTGGCCGAAAGGGATAGCCACCACAACAACAACAGGGAGGCTCCAACCGGGACCACGTACCGCATGGAGGCATCCCACCAGCGACCCGGGGACAGGTCGCCGGAATCGACCGGCAGTTCCTCTCCCCGCAGTCTCTTACATCCGTATC
>JAPOZE010000052.1 GCA_026706225.1 Acidobacteriota bacterium | reverse complement strand
AGGACAGCCATGGCAGGGCCATGAAGCCGCCAAGACCGGAGCCCAGCAACTCCCGCCTCGTTATCCACCCCATGGCAGACACCTCGCTTCGGTTCCTTCCTTGGTGATTCGTCCAAGCAGGACTTCGGATACTCCTGGGCGCCAGCTTTGAGCTGTCAATATATCAGGAAAATCCTCCGCGCCACGGGGAAAGGATGGGCGGCAGTGGCAAGGGAAACCACCCCCCCCTGGATTGGCAGGGTCTCGCTTCCCACCGGTTTTCTTCCGGCATCCGGTGCATCCGATACGCTCATTGTGCCGATCCCGATCAATGCGCCCATTATACTGAATGCCACCGTTCGGGTGCCGGACCAACTTTCGGAATTTGACGGGGATCCCTGCCCCGCCGGGCTTTCGACCGTGCGGTTTCGGCTCGTTGACGGGTGGGCAGGACAAGAACTGGAATCTCAGCCTGCTGGAACACGAGGCGCTGGCGGGCCTGACCTGCGCTCGACTCCAGGAGAAATGCCGTTCAACGGGAGTACAGTCGGGCGATCTCGTCGGCCTCGAAGGCCGGCCAAGGGACCGGTCGACCACCTTCCCTCTCCAGGGCCTCGACGCCGCCGCCCTCTTCCAGAACCTCACCGATGCAGGCCACCGGGATTCCGGCTTCATGCAGGTTCTCTGAAAGTTCCGGGCAGCCCTCCGGACCGCAGGCAATCAGCAGACTTCCCGAGCCAATCAACCCCAAGGGATTGAGATCCAAGAGCTTGCAGATCCGGGCCGTCGGCCCGAAAACCGGGATGCGACCCGGATAGACCCGAAGGCGATGTCCGCCGGCGGCGCCCAGTTCCCTGACGGCCGTGGCCACGCCGCCTTCGGTGACGTCGTGCAGTGCTCGAACCGCCTTGCAGCCGGCCGCTATCCCGGCCTCTCGCACTATGCTGATGCCCGGATCGGTCAGGAACTCCCGGCACTGCTCGACCTCTTCCTGACACAGTCCCAACTCCAACAGCCTTGATGCGAATTCACGGGCAATCAGGGCCGTTCCCTCCACGGCTACGCCCTTGGTGAGAAGGACCTGGTCTCCGGCGCGCATCTTTCGCTTGTCGATCAACCGGGATCGGGAAACCGTGCCCGCCAACTGCCCCACGACCACAGGCCGGGTGACCGCGTCGGTAATCTCGGTATGGCCACCGCAAAGGCTAACGCCGAACTGGGAGGCCGCCTGCTGAAGTTCGAGCATGACCTGGCGGACTCGGCCCGCTGAGGTCCCCGGCGGGAACAGCAGAGTGGCCAGCATCCAGCGGGGCCTGGCGCCGCTCGTGGCCAGGTCGTTGGCGTTGACCGCCATGGCGTAGTAGCCGACAGCTTCAGTGGCAAAGGTGATGGGGTCGGACTTGAGCACCAGCGCGTCTTCTCCGGCCAGGCTGACGGCGGCCACGTCCTCTCCCACCCGCGGACCTACCAGCACAGAGGGGTCTGTGCAGTCCATCGCTTTGAGAAATCGATCCAACAGCTCGTTGGGCAGCTTGCCGGCCGGCAGGGGCCGCGAATCGTCCAGTGACATTCCGGGAACCGTCCTTTCGAAGGCAGGGCGCAGCGCCCTGGCCAGCCCGGCTCAACGGCCTACGCAACTATCGACCGAAGACTTCCGAGGGTCAAATCAGGGATAGAGTCCCCTCAGCCGGGTCGCCCTGGCCACTCGCTCGATGCCGACCATGCCGGCTGCCGTCCGCATGGGGACCTTTCTGTCGACGGAGAGATCCAGGACCGACTTGAAGCTGTGCCTCATGATGTTCTGCAGCTTCTTGAAGACGTCAGCCTCCTCCCAGAAGAGCTGTTGAATGGATTGCACCCACTCCAGATAGGAGACCGTGACTCCTCCTGCATTACACAGGACGTCCGGGATCAGGAACACCTCCTTGGCCTGCAGGAACCTGTCGGCGGCCGGGGTGGTGGGGCCGTTGGCGGCCTCGGCAACGATCCGGGCCCGGATTCCGGCAGCGTTTTCCTTGGTGATGGCGTCTTCCAGCGCTGCCGGAATCAGAACGTCACAAGGACAATGGAGCAGGTCCTCGGCCGGCATCGGCTCCGATTCGGGGAAGCCCGAGACACTTCCGGTCCGATTCTTGTAGTCGATGAGCTTTCCGGGCGACAGTCCGTTCCCGTTGTAGACACACCCCTGAGAATCGCTGACCGCAATCACCTTGGCCCCGGCTTCGTCCAGGAGTCGAGCGACCACCGAGCCGGCGTTCCCGAAGCCCTGGACGCAAACGCTCAGGGAATCCAGCTTCAGCTTGAGGTGCTCCGCGGCGCACCCGATGGTGAAGAACACGCCGCGGCCAGTGGCCTCGATGCGGCCCATGGATCCTCCCAACTCCAGAGGTTTTCCGGTGACCACTCCCGGAACGCAGTAGCCCTTGTTCATGCTGTAGGTGT
>JAPOZE010000333.1 GCA_026706225.1 Acidobacteriota bacterium | reverse complement strand
GGTGAGAACCGTGAGCCCATTGTCCAACACGTCCTTATTGACATTCTCCATGGAGTCCGTGTCCCGAGGGTGCGAACTGGATTGTTCCGGAAGACTCGATTGTGGCGGCGGCAGTGGGATAATGGGTCGAGCCGCGCAGGTGATCGCTTAAGGTACGAAGCTAACACAACCCCGGCGGGTTTTCAACGGGGTGAATTCACTCCTCCTCGAACAGGGGACGTTGGCCCGCGCTGTCCGGGCCGAGCCTGGAGGTCAGGTCTTCGGCAAGGGAGAAGCCGCTTTCCAGCAGTTCGCGTGCTTTGCCGTTCGATTCCAGGGGAATCGCCTGGGCGCCCTCCACTCCCGGAATGATGACCAGCGTCTGCTGGATTGCACTTCTCTTGTCTCGCAACAGCTCCGGAGAATGGGTGCTCAGCAGGGTCTGCCTTCCGGTGCGGCGCTGGACCCTGGCCAGCATCTTCGGCAGCGCCCGGACCATGCCGGGATGGAGTGAGAGTTCCGGCTCCTCGAGCAGCAGCGGCCCCTCTTTTTCCATGGCCGACCAGAAAAGGCCGATCAGCCTCAGAGTGCCGTCAGAGAACTGTTCCTCCGTTTGCCAGGCGCCCTGGGGACGCCAGTGCCGGTATTTGCCGCGAAGATGGGGCGTCCCCCGGGAATCGCGCCACAGGTCGATGGCCTCCAGTTGGGGTACCGCCATCTGAAGCGCCTTCCCGATCCGTCGGAGCCGCGCATTGCGGGTGCGGTCCGGGACCCCGGCGACCTGCTCCAGGAAATCGCCGCCAAAGGGATCGTTCGAGCCTCCCCCCGAACGGTCGGAGTCTCGAATGAGCTGGGGCACGATGTGCAGGTAGCGAATGGAAGCAAAGAAGGCGGCCAGCTCGCGAAAGTCGCGGTTGGCGTTCACCTGTTCCAGGCTGGTCTGGGTCAGGCGCTCGGGATCGGCGTAATCCTGATCGTCGGGACGTTTGATCAGTTCCACGCAATCCCGCAAGACCCGCTCCTTGCAAATCAGGGGCCGTTTTTGCCGGTCCTGGTGCAGACCCACCTCGTAGTTCCACTGGATCCCCGCCTTTCCTTCAGCCAACTCGACCCCAATCTCGACCTCCGATTGCCGGCGCGCCGCCAGACAACGAATGGTGCTCAGCCCACCCCGTCGAGCCACGGCCTGCTGAAAGCCGCCGCCCTGCGCAGCCAGGTCCCGCAGGAAGCGGAGGGCATCCAGAAAGTTGGATTTTCCCGACGCGTTGGGGCCAATGAGACACAGACGGTCCGGGATGGCCACCTCGATGCTGGTGAAGTTTCGCCAATTCCGTAACCGCAGCCGCCGGAAACGCAGGTCTGCGCCCATCACACCTCCGACGCAACAGGCCCGGATCGAGGGCGGGAGTTCCGCCCTTCCGCGCCAAAAAGCTCGTGCGCTTCACGCCGTGGACCGGGTCGTCGAGTCAAGCCGGAAATATAGCACCGAACACCACCGGCAACCAATAGCGACTCCCCTGCTCCGGAGGCGATTGCGCGATCTCCAACCCGTCTGCTATGATCCCGGTTCCAGTTTGAACCGATTGAAAACAGGAGACTTCCCGCAATGGCCGCTTCCACGGGCGAGCTCTTGGGGCTGACCGACGACGAACTGGCTGCCCTGATGGTCGAGTGGGGTGAGCAACCCTATCGAGGACGCCAGCTCTACCAGGCCCTATACCGCCGAAGGCAACTGGATCCGGGATCGATGACCGAATTCTCCAAGTCCCTCCGGCGGAAGCTCGCAAGCTGCACCATTACACTGCCCCGGCTGCAAGGGCGCCAGCGAGCAGCCGACGGCACCGAGAAATACCTGCTTGAGCTGGCCGACGGGGAGAAAATCGAGTGCGTCCTGATCCCTGAGCGAAAGCGCAACACCCTGTGTATTTCGACTCAGGCGGGCTGCCCTCTGGATTGCCGCTTCTGTTTGACGGCCATGCTGGGATTCAGGCGCAACCTCGACCCGGCCGAGATCCTGGGGCAGATCCTCTACGTGCTTGGTGACAAAGACCTTGCAACGGGTTCAACGGGGGATGGCAGCCGTCCCGCACTCACCAACCTGGTGCTGATGGGAATGGGAGAGCCCCTTCTCAACCTCCAAAATGTCCTCAAGTCCCTGGTCATCCTGGCCGATCCCGGAGGATTGGCTCTTTCTCCGCGCCGGATCACACTGTCGACGGTGGGGCTGGTTCCCCAGTTGAGGAGACTGGCTCAGGCACCCGTAGTACCCAACCTGGCCGTCTCGCTTTCCGCCACCACCGATGAGGTTCGTGACCGGCTGATGCCCGTCAACCGAAGGTATCCCATTGAGGCTATCCTGCAGGCCTGCGCCGACTATCCGCTGAAAGGAAACGGGAATTATATAGTTGACTCCCTAAACCCTGCGTTTTCTGCGCTTTCGCTTGGGT
>JAPOZE010000581.1 GCA_026706225.1 Acidobacteriota bacterium | reverse complement strand
ACGCTCCAGCCGTCGATCAGCTTGAGGGGATGGATGCGATAAGCCGCCGGCTGTCGAACCATCGACGCCAGGTCCCGGCGATGGCCCAGCCGCCGAATCGTGTGCCACTGGGTCTTGCGCATAATCCGGCCGCCACTGTCCCAAAAGGCCAGTCCGGCGGCTCCCCCGGCGTATGAGCTGCTTGCCTGCCGCGCATACCGGCTGCCGGGCATGTTTCGTGGAGTGATGTCTTCGAAGAAGACGGTTCGGGTGCCCCGGGTGATCTTTCGGAAGTAGTCGTAGTCCACCCGTTGGGTCCCGTCCCCTCCGGTATAGACGCAGAGGATATCCACCAGTCCTTCTCGAGTCCAGGTCTCCAGATCCAGGGCGGCGTGGCGATTCCAGACTGCGTCGTAGCCCACGTTGGCCAGCACCTCTATCCGGGGGCCCTCGGGGCGCTGCCGGTCCAGCCGCCCGCGCAATTCCCGCATGAAGGTGGTGACGTAGGTTGCCCAGTGCCTCTCCAGGCGCTCGTCCGCCGCCGGTGGGTCCCCCCGTCGCCGCCGGGCCGGTTCGGGGAGGCGACGGGGATCGATCCCGTACTCCTTCTTGAATTCTTCAACTACCGGCGGCTCAAACAGCACGAACGGAGGCCTGCGGGTATAGATCAGTTGCACCCCTTTCACTCCATAGCCGGCGAGCTCGGCCAGCAGGTCCAGGTAGAGCCGCCTCACCTGGCTGTAGGCCAGGCTCAGCCGGACAATGGTGTGCCCCTCCCGATCCCGGCAGCGCCACTGCGGGTTCCTTTGCCAGAAACGCACGGGCTCGAACCACACCGGAGGCACGGACGCCATAGTTCCCATGCGAAACCCCAGATAAACCTCGATATCCATGGAATGGGCATGATCCACGGCCACCTTGAGCGGGTCGATACCGCGGGACTGAAAGCGGCGGAGGCTCTCGGCGGCCCGCCTCCCCGCTTCCACCGGAAAGTCCTCTTCTTCGGCGCCCATCATGGCTCCCACCCGGCTGGGATAAAGCGTTTGTCCGGCGCCGATGCCGCCGGTTCCGAGGAAGAGCTTGCCGACATCGGTGCCCCGCAGCGGCTCCAGGTTTTCCTGGATGTCCTGCACCGTCCGCGCACCCGTATGAAAGGGACCCTGGCCATCCATCTCCGCCGCCAGAAGTCTGGTCTGGGGCCCCCCGCCGGCCATGCGGTACTCCTCGACTTCTTCCGCGGTCAACGGGACCAGCCGCACAAAGGCAAGTTGGGCCACGCTGGGTTGGCTGGTCCTCAGGTGGGAGATCACCAACTGCTGCCCGCCGAGGTCAGCGGCCTTCCAGAAGACCTCCTCGATGTCGGTCGCCCCAATGGCCGGCCGCGGGCGAAGCCAACTCCCGTCGGGCTTGCGCTGGTAGCCCAGCCGACTCGGAGCCAGGCTCTCAAACAACTTTTCATCGCTCAGCTTCAACCGCAGTCTGAACTCGTCGATCCTGGACCCGCCGAACAGTCCCACGTAAATGGCGTGCCAGCCCTGGACCGGCAGGGACAGCCTCAGGTCGGGAGGATGGGTCAATTGCCCCCTGGCCACCATCACGCCCTGGATGCCCGTTTGGGTCCGGTAGGGGATCGTGTACCAGCACCCCTTGCTGGGCTTGGGGCTGATCGCCTCGCGCGGCTCCGCGATGGAAAGGTCCGCCAGCAGGACACCGGAGTGGCGGGGCGAGTGCCAGAAGCCGGGGGCAGCTACCCTGGAGCCGCCTTCGGCGCGGGCCTCGACCGCCTGCAAAACGGCAGGCGCCAGGCCCACCGCCCCGATAAACCCTCTTCGGGAGATCGAAGTCTTCGGAGCCGACGTTTGGCTCATCCTGCCGCCTCCTTCTCAGCGCCCGTAAGTGACTTCCAGTTCCAGCGCGGCCACTGTCAGCACTGACGGAGCCCCAGCCGCCAGCTCCACGGTCACCACGTTGTTTCCCCGCCGCATAGCCCGCGCCGGAACAGGGCCGATCATCCAGTCAGGCTGACGCACGGTCAGGCGCAACTGTTCCCCGTTGAGACGTACCGCAACCGTATCCCTTTTTCGCGTGCCCGCCAGCTTCAGTCGGAACTCGAGGGAGCGGAGACGGTCCCCGGCGCCGGCCAGGTCATCCGCCACCGGCAGCAGGCGCTCCACCGAGTCGCCGGGCGCGACCCGAACCGGCAGCCGCCCGTCCAGCGGCACCGAGCCCATCATGAAGCCTTTCTGCAGGCTCTCCACGTTTTCGACGACATAGAGCTTGTCGGTAAAGGCCAGTGTTCCGGGGTCCCCGATCTCCTTCCACACCCGGCGGGCCATCCTGGTGGCTCTGCTCTCGGGGTGTCTCGGGAACAGGTTAAAGGTCATGATGCCCTTGGCGCCGGCCAGCCAGGCATTGGCCGCAGCCGCCCGCCAGACCTTGAGAGCCACTTCC
>JAPOZE010000301.1 GCA_026706225.1 Acidobacteriota bacterium | reverse complement strand
TGAGACAAGGGCTCCGCCCGCAGTCGAACCGGTGGGGGGGACGGAATCGGCGAGGTCGCCACCTAGGAGATTCAGCCCGCAGTCGAACCGGTGGGGGAGCCCAGTCTCCGAGGCTCGCAAGAGGCCCCTGTTTCACTCTCGAATGATCCGCACGCCAGGGCGGAGCCCCGCTTACCAGAAAACCACGAACGTCAGAACACATCCCACCGCCAGTGCCAGGAGGCTGAGCAGGGCCGGCAGGCGCGGGTCGTGGGCAGCCCGCTTGGTGATCTCATCCTGAATCTGTCGTATCTTGAGTTGGCTGGAACGCAGCCAGGCGCTTTTTTCCTGGCGGCCGGTCAGGTCGAATGCGCTGCCGCTGTCCCATCCCGCCACCAGCGAGACCGCCACCATGGTCCCGGCCGTCACCAGCATGCTGAAGGGATAGGCGGCGTAGGTGCCCATCATGGCCGGCGGCAACAGGACCCCGCCCGTCTGTTCCGCCACCAGGGGCGCCGCCAGGCGCAGCATGCCGTAGCAGGCGCCTGCCAGCAGGCCGATGAGGCCGCTGGAGCGGTGGACCCGGGTGAAGCTCCCCATGAGGTAGATGGTCAGCAGCGGAATCACGAAGGCGCTGGTCAAGTCGAGATAGTAGAGGACCATGCCGCCCCTCAGCAGACCGGGGACGTAGAGAAAGGAGACACCGATCACCGCCGGAGTCAGCCACTGGCTGATCCGCAGGTAATGCCGGTCGTCTCGCCCCGGAACCAGCAGGCGGGCATAGACGTCGCGGGTGAGCAGGGCCGAGAGCGCCGAGCCGATGGAGTCGTAGGTGGACAGGGAGGCGGCCAGGATGCCGGCGACCACGATTCCTTTCAGCCCCACCGTCTCGATCTGGCTGACCAGCAGGGGATAGATGGCGTCCTGGCGCCCGTCGGGCAAGGCGCTCTGCACCGGGTAGAGGGCCCGTCCCATCACGCCCATGGACAGATGGAAGAAGGTCATCACCATCGTGACGGAACTGGCCGCAAACACGGACATCTTCAGGTCCCATTCGCTGCGGGCGGCAAACATCCTCATTACCTGGGTGTGGTTGACGATGGCATAGGCCATTCCCATGATCACCAGGGCCAGGGTCACCAGCCAGCCGGGAGTGTGGTGACGGATGGTTTCCGAGGACGGGTCGTAGATTCCGCCCAGGCCGAGCTTGCGCTCGATTTCCATGGAAGACTTGCCGGCAACCGTCTCGGTTTGGACATCTTCGTGGCCGATATGCAGCAGCCGGGCGGCCACGGCCGGATCGTGGTCGTTGAGGCGCCGCTCCAGACCCTCCCAGCCTCCCACCTGTCCCCACACCAGGAACCAGATGATAAGACCGGCAGCGGTCATGACCAGGAACTGCAGGCTGTCGGTCAGGGCCACCGACCGCAGCCCCCCGAAAGCCGTGTAGATGGCGGCCAGGGCGGCGATCACACCCACCACCGTCCAGGCCGCCCCATCCGACAGGCCGCACACGATCGAAAGGGTCAGGAACAGGGTGGTGGCGATAATTCCCAGCACCAGCGTCCGGTACTGCACCTGGACGAAGGCGCAGATGACCCGAACCGGGGTACCGTAGCGGGCCTCCAGGTATTCGGCGTTGGTGTAGAGCCCCGCCCGATACATGGGCAGGCAGATGAAGAAGCCCGCCAGGGTCCAACCCAGCACCGACCCCACCCAGTTGGTGGCGAAATAGCTGAATCCCAGCACGTAAGTTCCGCCGGCGTCGGCCACCAGGTCGCTGGAGTCGATGGCGGTGGCATACATCGAGAAACCCACCAGCCACCAGGGAAGGCTCCGCCCCGCCAGGAACCAGTCGGCGCTGGTGCGCACGCCCCGGCTCAGGTAGAACCCGTAGAGAATGATGGCTCCGTTGAGCGCAATCGCCAGTGTCCAGTCCCAGGGGCTCATGATCGCAACCTTTTCCAGTGGGAGCAGATGGAGGCGCCTTCCCGAGGTTTTCGGCAGGCCGCCCGGAACCGCCCGGGCGCCCGACCATTCTGACGGAGAACGTCCGCCAACTCAAGGATGCAAGCGGCCGGCGTTCGGTGGAGGCACCAGGGAAGAAGCCCGCTCCCCCTGTGGTATGCTGTGCCCATTTCGAGCTCCCGCGCGGGCCGGTGTTTCCTGTACCGGAGAGTTCGCCCGCAGGCCCGCGTCCCTTGAGTTGAGGAGGCAATCGATGAGACTGGCGACATTGAGAAAGAGCAGCGGCAGTTGTGTGGCGGCGATCGTCCAGGATGGGGACAAGCTGATCGACCTCGAGCAGGCAGCCAAGGAGGCGGGATTCCCCACCGAACTTTTCGGCGAGATGATCGATTTTCTGGAGAGCGGGTCCGAGGGAATGTCGCTGGCCGGCAGGCTGATCGATCATGGGCTGGCCGAGGGGCGGGGAAGGGCCTTCCGGATGGAGG
>JAPOZE010000143.1 GCA_026706225.1 Acidobacteriota bacterium | reverse complement strand
ATCCAGGAGCCAGGGAGACCTGTTGAGCTACGTGGCCGGCGTCCTGCAGCACTGAACACGGGCGGGACAACCCGCCGGCATCCCCCATCGACCCGCCGATCAGGCTCCCTCCAGCGCCTTTCTCAGATTTTCCCCGTTCCCCTTCAGCCAGTGGAAGAGAACCATGACGTCGGTTCCCAGGGCGAAGTGGCGCACACCCAGATCCAGGTAGTACTTGGCCTGGTCGACGCTTTCGATTTCGGCCCGCGGGGGAATGCCGGCCGCCAGGCCGGCTTCGATGACCCGGCGCTCCACCGCCTTGATGTCCGGCTGGCGCCACTCCCCGGGGCGCCCGATGCTGAGCGAGTAGTCGGCCGGACCCCACTGAATCATGTCGATGCCACCCAGGGCCAGGATCTCGTCCAGTTGCTCCACCGCCGTGTTCTTTTCGATCATCAGCGCCACCACCGTTTCATCCAGGGCCCGAGCGTACTCCGCTGACCCTCCGTACCGCATGTAGGTGATGCGGCGCGTGGCCACCCCGTGATGGCCGCCGGCCTCCGGGGTCTCCGGCTTGACGGCCCGGATGCACTCCCGCACGTCCTCCACGGTTCGACAGTCCGAGAACAGGACTGCCTGAAAGCCGGACCCGATGCCGCGCTGGGCCAGAAAGCCGCGGGGTTCCTGGTCCACCTTGATCATGGCCGACATGTCATGGAGCTCGACGGCCCGGCAGAAATTGTCCAGCGAGTTCAGATCGAAGGGAGCATATTCGGCCACGAACTCCACGTAGTCGAAGACCCCCGTGTGTCCCACCACTTCGACCACCGAGGGCCAGATGCTGTGCAGATGGGTCGCCAGGGTGGGCTGACCGGACTTGAGCTGCTGCTTGAGCTTGTTTTTCCTCACCAATGATCTCCTTTTTAGTGGTTAGTGGAGAGTGAAGAGTGGAGAGTTACTTGATCGGCACGTAATGCATCTTGTCGGTCTCGGCGCAGTCCTTCTAATATGTCCGGTCCACGCCGTTCCCGCCGGCAGGGTGGCCGGGTGCCCCATCGCAGGGAAACTGAGCGGAACGCAACGGCAGTGCATGCGGGCGGGACGCCCGCGTTCCCGGGTGGGCCCGTTCCCGAAACCCTCGACCAACCACCCTTCACCCCCCACGCTTCACCCTTCACACTTCACCCTTCCCCCTTCCCCAGCCCGGCGTCCTCCAGCGTCCGCAGGGCCCGCTGGAGAAGGCGTTCCAGGTGTCCCCGGGTATGGACGTCGGGCTGGTAGGCGGCCTGCCGGCAGTGGGTCTCCTCCAGCCAGCCCCTGGCCTGGAGCAGGCGTTTTTCGCAGTAGTGGTAGAGTTCCAGGTGTTGCAGCGACAGGAACAGCAGGGGGACGATTCTCTCGAAGAAGTGAAACGCCCGGTCGGTGTCCCCTTCCTTGGCCAGCCGGAATATCCGGTTCAGAAGATCGGCCAGCCCCAAGCCCGGCATCAGGCCGCAGATGCCGGCGGGGATCAACTCCATCATGTACAGCCCGCCCCAGCCGGTGAGGATGCCCACCCGGCCTTCGGTGGCCTCGACCATGGCGGCTACCTTGGAGGCGCTGAGCGGCTCCTCCAGCTTCAGGTAGGCCAGATTGGGGCACTCGGCCCGCAGCCGGGCCAGGAAGGCCGCGCTCAGGGTGGGACCTCCCGGATTGAAGTCCTGGAGCAGGCAGGGAGCCGTGAAGCTGTCGAGGAATGCCGCCAGAAATCTCAACAGGTCCTCGTCGGGGACCGGAAACTGCCGGGGAACGGCAATGGAAACCAGGTCCGCCCCGGCCTCCAGGTTGGATCTGGCCAGCGCGGAGGCCACCTTGGAGGACCCGTGGTTGCACTGGGCAACCACCTTCAGGCGACCCGCCGCCTGCTCCACCGCCACCGCCACCACCCGGGTCCGCTCCTCCTCGGAGAGCTTGTAGAACTCGCTTCCGTAAGCGGGCAGGCATACGGCATCCACCTTGCAGGCGACCGCGAAGTCGACCAGCCGTCGCAAGGCCCCTTCATCCACCGACTCCCCGGCATCGAAGGGAACCGGAATGATGGGGACGACACCGCCGATGGCTTTTCGGTTGTCGTTCAAGCGCGCCTCCGGCAACTCTGTCGGGCCGGACGAGTCAGACCACTTCGCCACAGCGCCTTCCCCGGACCACGTGGAACGGCGGCCGATCATCCCCGGGACCGGTGTAGCGGAAATCCAACGGCATATAGTGGCAGATGATGGCCCGCCTCCGATGGGGGGTGCGGTTGGGCGGCGTCCCGTGATGGGTCAGGCAATGGTGCAGGGAACCGTGTCCCGGCTTGGCCGGAACCGCCACCGACTCCGACTCGTCCACCTGGATTTCCTGCACCGCGGCCGCCGTCCCTCCGCTGGCCGCCGACAGGGGGCGGCCGCTCCTGTGCTCGGCCAGGCCACGCC
>JAPOZE010000480.1 GCA_026706225.1 Acidobacteriota bacterium | reverse complement strand
ATCCGCTGACGGCCCGGGTGATGGTGAACCGTCTCTGGCACCACGTGTTCGGCCGCGGCATCGTGGCCACCGTGGATGACTTCGGCCGATTCGGAGACACGCCCACCCATCCCCAACTGCTCGACTACCTGGCCAGCCGATTCGTCCAGGATGGATGGTCGGTCAAGCGGTTGCTGCGCCTGCTGGTTCTCTCGGAGACCTTTCGCCAGTCCAGCCGGCCGTCGTCCCTGGCCACCCGGGTCGACCCCGACAACCATAGCCTCCACCACTATCCGCTGCGGCGCTTGGAAGCCGAGGTCATTCGGGACACGATCCTGTCAGCCTCCGGGAGGCTGGAACCCCGCCTCTTCGGTCCCAGCATCCAGCCCTTCCGGGACGACCCCAAGGATTATCGCAAGCTGCTCTCCGGCCCCCTGGACGGAAACGGGCGGCGCAGCCTCTACCTGAGGGTGACCCGCATGGAGAGTCCGCCCTTTCTGGAACTCTTCGACTTTCCGGCGCCCTCGGCCACGCGCGGCCGTCGCGACCGCACCAACGTGCCTTCCCAGGCCCTGGCGCTGCTCAATGACGCCTTTGTGGTCGAGCAGGCCGGCTATTGGGCGGAACGACTGCTGGCTGAAGGGGACAAAACCGTGGAAGCCCGCCTGGAACGAATGTTCCGCCGGGCGCTGGGCCGTTCGCCGGACTCGACCGAGCTGGGGCGATTCAGAGGCGCGGTCTCGCGGCTATCGGCCTTGCACGGCATCTCTGAAGAGAATATACTGAACGAAAAAATCGTATGGAAAGACGTGGCGCACGCCATGTTCAATCTGAAAGAGCTTATTTATCTGTTCTGAGGCCCCACCATGTCGATTCGAAAAGGGAAGGGAGAGGGTTGTCCAGGGTATGCCGGCGCTCCGCTGACGCGGCGCGAGGTGCTCAAGCAGGCGGCCAATGGTTTCGGAATGCTGGCGCTGTCTTCGCTCATGGCCGATGAGGCCTACGCCGGGCTTGTTCCCACGGCCATGCCTCATTTCCCTTCCAAGGTGAAAAACGTCATCCTCTGCTTCATGCCGGGCGGGGTCTCGCACATGGATACCTTCGATCCCAAGCCCAAGCTGAACGAACTGCACGGCCAGCTTTCGGGAGACGGACAGAGGATCTGGCAGGGGTGCCCCTGGAGCTTTAAACGATACGGACAGTCCGGGATGTCCGTCAGCGAGCTGCTCCCCCATGTCGCCACCTGCGTCGACGATCTGGCCGTGGTCCGCTCCATGGTCTCCGGGTTTCCACTGCATCCCCGGGGCAATATCCTGTTCCACACAGGCAGGAACGTGGGAGGGCATCCCAGCCTGGGATCCTGGATCACCTACGCCTTGGGCAGCGAGAACAAGAACCTGCCAGGGTATGTGCTGCTGCACACTGGAGACATTCCCCCCGGCGGCCTGGAGAATTTCTCCAACGGCTTCCTGCCGGCCACCCACCAGGCCCTGCCCGTCAAGGCCGAGGGCAATGCCATCGACAACCTGGTGGCCTCCGATGACCCGAAGCTCCAGCAGGCCAAGCTGGACCTGCTCCTGGGCCAGGACCGGGCCTTCGGCGCTTCGGCCGGCAGCGACGACGCCGTGGAGGCGGCCATCCGCAACTACGAGATGGCCTACCGCATGCAGTCGCTGGTGCCGGACGTTCTGGATCTGGACAAGGAGACCGAAGCCACCAAGCGTCTCTACGGCCTGGACACCACCAACAAGGACAAGCTGAACTACAGCCTGCAGTGTCTGCGGGCCCGCCGGCTGGTGGAGGAAGGGGTGCGCTTCGTGGAGATCACCTGCCCGGTTCTATTCGGGCAGAACAACGGGACCTGGGATCAGCACTCCTATCTGAAGCGGGGCCACGAAGCCAACGCGCTGGTTACGGACCAGGCGGTGGCCGCGCTGATCAAGGACCTCAAGTCCCGCGGCATGCTGGAGGAGACGCTGCTCATCTGGGGCACCGAGTTCGGACGGACCCCCGACAGCTCCAACGGCGACGGCCGCGACCACCTGGAAACCGCCTTCACCATCTTCATGGCCGGCGGGGGCACCAAGGGTGGCACTCTCTATGGCGAGACCGACGAGATCGGCAAGAAAGCGGTGCAGAACATCACCACCGTGCACGACCTCCATGCCACCATTCTTCACCTGGTGGGCCTCGACCACGAGAGGCTGACCTACCGCTTCGGCGGCCGGGACCTCAGCCTGACCGACGTCCACGGCAGCGTGATCCGGCCCATCCTGGCCTAGCCGCATCCAACCGGAATCGGCCTTCCTTCCAATCCCGGCGAGAGCGCTTCGTTAGAGGTGCTTCTTAGTCGCCGCCTATGCGGCTGTGGGTGGTGCAGGGGTTTAGTCGGAACTTCACCGCAAAAAAGACGATCCATTAACAGTTAAGTGCTTGTATTTATGAGACATATCGGTC
>JAPOZE010000104.1 GCA_026706225.1 Acidobacteriota bacterium | reverse complement strand
GCCCCCTCATCCAGTATCTCAAGGGGGAAAAGCAGCCCCGCATGCCTCTGACCGGCAGTCCGCTGCCGGAAGCCGACATCGCCACCATCTCCCAATGGATCGACGAGCTGCCGGCGGCTGCCGGCGGAGGGGCCGAGGAGCCGTCGCTTGCCTGGCCCTGGACGCCCCTGGCGGAGCCTGCGCTGCCCGAAGTGCGCAACAAGTCCTGGGTCAAAAGCGGGGTGGACGCCTTCATCCTGGCCAGGCTGGAAGAGAAGGAGATGGTTCCGGCGCCGCCCGCCTCCGACCGGGCCCGCCTGCGGCGTCTCTATTTCGGATTGATCGGGCTGCCGCCCACTCCGGAGGAAGCTGAGCGCTTTCTGGCGGACCCGTCCTCCGAGGCCTATGGCCGGGAGATCGAGAGACTGCTCTCCCGCTCCGACTACGGCGCCCGCTGGGGCCGGCACTGGCTGGACCTGGTGCGCTACGCCGACACCGGGGGAGAGTCGACCGACGATGCCCGCTCCCACCTGTGGCGATACCGGGACTACGTGATCCGGGCATTCAACCAGGATCGACCCTACGATCGGTTCATCAAGGAGCAGATCGCCGGCGACGCCTACCGCCACTACGGGGACGAGGCCAAGCTGGGGACCGGGTTCCTCTACCAGTGGATTCCGGTGCAGCGGGACAGGGGTCCGGAGCGGCGCCGGGATGTCCTCAACGACGTGGTCGGGACCACCGGTTCGGTTTTCCTGGGCATGACCCTGGGTTGCGCCCGCTGCCACGACCACAAGTACGACCCCATTCCCACCCGTGACTACTACCGGCTGGAGGCCTTCTTCGCCCCGCTGCTGCTCAAGGCCACCTCCGTCCCCTTTACCGAGTTCGAGTTGGCGGGCCGGCAGCCCCAGGTCTGGAAGGAGAAGGCCGCCGCCTGGGACGCCGTCCTGGAATCCCGAAAGGAACTGGGGGAGCGAAAGAAGGCGGAGTTCAAGGCCCGCATGAAGGCCCACCGTTCGCCGGTCATGGCCCAGGATCTCAAGGACTGGGCGCTGGACATCACCGACACCGACCTGAGATGGGCCATGAAGGATGGAGTGCTCTTCAGCAAGGGGGAGCAGGACCTCTACCAGTTGCTGCGCAAGCAGACCACCCGCTTCGCCAATCCCAACAACCCGGGCTACTTCAAGCCCATGGCCTTCACGGCTTCCGATTCCCCCCTGCGGGACACGGTGGGCACCTACGTGCTGAAGGGCGGCAACTACCTCTTGAGGGGCGAGGAAGTGCAACCGGGCTTTCTCAGCGCGGTGACGGGCCACACCGATCCGGTGAACCTGGAGGGATTGTCCAGCCGGCGCAAGGTGCTGGCCGAGTGGATCGCCAGTCCCGACAACCCCCTGACCGCCAGGGTGATGGTGAACCGCATCTGGCAGTACCATTTCGGCACGGGGCTGGTGCCTCAACCGAGCGACCTGGGGAAGAATGGAGGCGGAACCCGTCATCCCGAGCTCATCGACTGGCTGGCCTGGAAATTCATCCGGAGCGGGTGGAGCGTGAAGGCGGTCCACCGCCTGATTCTGCATTCGAACACCTATCAGCAGTCCCTGCGTCATCCCCGGTGGGAGACCTACGAGGAGATCGACAGCGCCAATCGCTATCTGTGGAAGCGCAATCCCATTCGCCTGGAGGCCGAAGTCATTCGCGACAGCCTGCTGGCGGTCAGCGGCGAGCTGAATCCCCTGCAGGGAGGCCCTCCCTTCTTTCCAAGGATCGACCAGGAGGTGATGGACCGGGCCAGCACCTGGTGGGAAGCCTCGCCGGTCGAGGACCGCAACCGGCGGACCGCCTACATGCTGCAGTGCCGCTCCCTGCAGTCTCCCATGATCAGCGCCTTCGATGGACCCAATATCCAGGAGACCTGTCCCGTGCGGGGAGTGACCACGGTGACTCCGCAGGTGTTCGCTCTTTTCAACAGCGACTTCTCCCACGAGCAGAGCCAGGCCATGGCACGCCGCATTGTCGGAGAAGTGGGCAAGAATCCCGAGCGGCAGATCGAACGGGCCTTCCGGCTGGCTCTGCAGCGGCCGCCCTCCCCCTCCGAAAAGCAAAAATGCCTGTCCTTCCTGGGCGGAAGCCGGGACCTGCCCGGCGATAGCCGCGAGTTGACCTTGAAGACGATTTCGTTTGCGGACAGCGCCGGTGTGGAAGGGAAGGCAGCGTCTCAAGCAGGATCCGGAAAGTATTCGCTTGCCAGCCTTTGCCTGGTACTGTTCAACATGAACGAATTCGTGTTCCTGGAATAGCCGAAAGGGCAACGGAATCTAAAAAGGAGTCCCCGATGCCAAAACCTGAATTCAGCTTCTGCGGGCAGGTCGAGCCCGGTCCCGACCCTCGCCTGGGAGGATTGGGGCGCAGGGACTTCCTGTTCCGGTTCGGCCGCGGCGTCGGAAGCCTGGCCCTGTCCT
>JAPOZE010000562.1 GCA_026706225.1 Acidobacteriota bacterium | reverse complement strand
CCTTCGAGTTTCTGGTGCTGACGGCGGCCAGGTGGAGCGAGGTGCGGTGGGCCGATTGGGAGGAGATCGATCGGGACGCTGGTGTATGGACCGTCCCGGCCAGGCGGATGAAGGCCAACCGGAAGCACCGGGAGCCTTGGACTTGAGCACCGCCCAGGCGCCCGCGACGCGGGGAACGGCTTGAGAGGTCCCTGAGCCGGTACCGAGGTAGCGTTCAGAATGAGATGACGTGATCCACCGGCCGGGCGCCGGCAGATCCAATTCCCGAGAACTGTTGGAGAAGCCGGAGCCCTCGTCCCTGGTTGTCTCAAAACTGCCGTCGTCGGTCGACCCCACGCTCACAACGCTGGAGATGCAGGCAGGGGAACCGATGCCCGTAGAGGATTCGTCGTTCCCGGAGCTGGCGATGGTCGCAATTCCGACGGCACGCAGCCTGGTGGCGATAGCATCTTAGGACGGGAACTGTCACACTCCCGGGGAATACTTCTTCGGAGCCCAAGCTCAGGTTGACCGCTACGATGTCGAAGCGATCGCTGAGTTCCAGGACGCGCTCCAAACCCGAGATCACATCGCGATCAGGTGCGCTTTTGCAGGGTCCGTCGGATTCCTCTTCTTCCTCATCGGAGCAATCTCCAGGCCCATACTTCGAGAAAACCTGTATCGAGATGAGATTGGAATCCTTGTCCACGCCATCGACAACGATTCCAAGGGTGTGTGTGCCGGCACTCAAGCGTCCAATCCAGAAGTCGGACACAAATGTGTAGCAATTAGCCTCAAGGGGATTGGACGAAGACTTCTTATTTGCAAAATTCGGGAGAGAAACAGGGGGCGTTGTTGAAGAAACACGCGTTCCTCCTCAATGGGTGTATTTGTCCCTCGGTCAAAGCCTAAAAGATCCAGCCAAGGATCTCCAGAACCCACTTGAGGACGGTCCAGACAACCCTGGCCGCAAGGACAAAGGGGAAAAGGATCGCTTCCAGGAAAGTCAACTGGCCTCCTGCTTCTCCTGGTTCGTCCAGGGCTTGCCTGGTCTCGCCGGACACATCCCGGGCTTCTTCACCATCGCCAGCATGGCATGGATAATCAAGTAGTTAGATTGCAGACGTGTTTGTGAGAAAGGTGTGATAGTTTTGCTGTTTGAGGTGAGATTTTGGTGATTGTGCAGCGCAACGGTGCCAAAAGGGCTGTCGGAACGGCGGCAGTTCCGCGCAATCTCGCATCCGGTGTCCCCTGGTATCCGCGCGGGCGGTGCCGTTGCGTTCTGAAGCGGGAGAGGAGATGGGAGCGTTGAACACCCAAGAGGAACCGGAGCGGGAAATCAAGGCGCTACGGGCGTCCATCCCCCGGCTGAGCGCCGCGCACCGTGATTCGCGCGGATGGGCGAGGAGGAGCCGTTGACGGATTCCGGCGACCCGAGGCAGGAGAACCAGGCGCTGCGTGAGCGCATCTCCACGCTGAGCGCGGCCATCCTGCGCATCAGCGCGGCGCTCGACCTCGACACCGTGCTCGCCGAGGTGGTCGCGAGCGCCCGGGGGCTGACCGGCGCCCGTTACGGGGTCATCGTCACTGTCGACGAAGCGGGCGCGCCGGCAGACTTCATCTTCTCCGGCTACACGCCCGAGCAACAGCGCGAGCTGCTCGCCCGGCCCGACTACCGCCGCCTGTTCGAGCACATCCGCGATTTGCCCGGACCGTTGCGGGTTGCCGACCTGACGGACTACTTCCGCTCGGTCGGCATTGCCCCTGCCCGGATCCACGTCCGGACCTTCCAGGGCACGCCGATGCGCCACCGAGGCACCGACGTCGGCCACTTGTTCCTCTCCGAGAAGGGCGGCGGCGAGGCATTCACCAACGACGACGAAGAGGTGCTGGTGCTGCTGGCGTCGCAAGCCGCGGCGGCGATCGTCAACGCCCGCACGCACCGCGGCGAGCGGCAGGCGCGGGCCGACCTCGCGGCCCTGGTCGAGACCTCGCCGGTCGGGGTCGTGGTTCTCGATGCCCGTTGCGGCCGTCCGGTGTCACTCAATCGCGAGGCGAGGCGGATCGTCGAGAGCCTGCGGGCGCCCGGCCGCCCGACCGAGCATCTCCTGGAGGTGGTCACCTTCCGCCGCGCCGACGGGCGGGAGGTGTCACTGAGCGAGATTCCGCCTGCGCAGCTGCTCGGCAAGGGCGAGACGTTGCGCGCCGAGGAGGTCGAGGTCACGGTTCCCGACGGGCGCAGCGTCCGGACGCTGATCAACGCCACGCCGATCCGCGCCGAAGGCGGCGCCATCCGATCGGTGGTGGTGACCATGCAGGACCTGGCGCCGCTCGACGAGATCGAGCGGCGGCGGACCGAGTTCCTGGGCATGGTGAGCCACGAGCTGCGCGCGCCGCTGACCTCGATCAAGGGTTCGGCCGCCACGCTGCTGGAGGCCTCGTCGGACCTGGACCCGGCGGAGATGCGCGAGT
>JAPOZE010000308.1 GCA_026706225.1 Acidobacteriota bacterium | reverse complement strand
CCCGGAAGTCGATCCGACTCCGGGGCCGGAGAGCAGGAAACGCCGAGCAGAACCACAAGCAGCGGAATCGGGAATCGGGTGTTGCCTTTCATGAATTCGGCCTCTTCAACCAGCGGACGTTTATTGAGTTTCCCGGGCGGCGGAAGCGTCCCCCGGGATCTGAAACGGATGCGGACTCAATCGGTAGCGCCTCATTGTCTACAAAGTCGGCCCGTTGCGCCAGAGGCGCCGTTGCGATGCCGCGTCGATCGGCTTAAGCGCGATGTCACCTCTCTTTCCTGAGAGATTAGCCCTCTACGCCGGCCTGCTTCATGGCGGCCTCGGCCCTTTTCGCCATCTCCTCCTCGGAAACGTCCTCCACGTGGGTGCTGATCGTCCACACGTGGCCGCAGGGGTCGGCCAGCGTCCCGGAACGGTCCCCGTAGAACTGATTCTGCAGCGGGCGCACTTCCTTCCCCCCGGCTGCGATTGCCTGGGAGTAGATCTTGTCGACATCATCGACGTAGACCATCAGGTTTACGGAGGTGCCCCCAAGCGACTCCGGGCCCTTGTATCCCATGTCGGGATACTCGTCGGCGAGCATGACGGGGGAGTCTCCGATCTTGACCTCGGCGTGCCCGATCTTGCCACCCGGGGCCTCCATGCGGAACAGTTCCACGGCGCCAAAGGCCTTCTTGTAGAACTCGATTGCGGCGGCTGCATTCTTCAGGATCAGATAGGGGGTGACCGAGTGGTACCCCTCGGGAATCGGTGAAACCGGCATGGAGCTTGCCCTCCTTGGTCACGTCGATGCTGACAGTTGACGCCACTGCGTTATTGGGGAAATGGCGCCTCTCGGCGGCGAATTGTACTCGGGTGGCGGCTGCTTGGCCAGTTTATCCCGGAATGCACCACCTTTCCGGTACCGCTCCGACCTGCCATCCCCGGGCCCGGCCTTCGGCTTCAGGCTAGGAGCGGTGCAGCACGGTGTCGCGAAGCGGCAGGCTGGGACCCAGGTCGGGGTCCTCGTTGCGGTGGTAGTTCCTGCCCATCAGGTAGCGGATTTCCAGCTCCACGTCGTGCAGCAGGATCTCGGGAACGATGGTGGCGTCCCGGTGTTCCAGCAGGACCTCCACTTCGTTGTTGCCCTTCCGAGGCCAATGGGTGGCATCCAGGCGGTAGACGAACCAGTAGCCGAACCCCCCGCCCCGGTTGGGCGTGCTCATGCGATAGAGCTGGTTGATCTTGCGCAGGCCCGAATCGGGCAGGGTCCGGCCGTTCAGGCGGAAGACCAGCCGGTCCAGTTGATTGGTGTTCATCACCCGAAACCTCAGCAGCACCTCGTGGACTCGCCTGGCCTGGTTCCAAAACGGCAGGTCGTCGCTGACGGGGAGTTGCAGTCGCAGGGGCTCGCCTTGAACCAGCTTGCGGGGCAGGGGCATCCCGGGTTCCCAGGGAGGGGACCGGTAGCTGCCCGCGGTCGGGACGAGATAGAGCTTGTCCTTGGGGGCCATGATGTCGGGATGGGGGATTTCCCGAAGCTGTTCGTAGAAGGCGGCCCGATAGGGCCAGTTGGCCCCCTGGAACCACTGGTTGAGGTAGATGCCGTCGACCCCCTGATCCCAGTAGTTGCAGGCCGCCGCCCGGATGACTTCGATGGAGCCGTTGGAAAGGCGGTCGGAGTCGACCATGCTGTTGAGCACGGCGAAAACCCGGGTTGAGGTGCCCTTGGCCGCCTCCACCAGCGGCCGGTAGTCCGCCACATGGTCCACCCGCCCCCAGTAGACGCCGAAGGTCTCGCCGATGAGCACGTCCACGATCCCCTGCCGCATCCACTCCCTCACGTCCAGGCCCAGCCCCAGGCAGGTGTCGAGGTCTCCGGGGATCCGGATGGCCAGCTCGCGGTCCTGGCCTGTTTCCTTCAGGGTTCGATGAATCCGCGCGATCCAGGCGGTCATGAGCGGCCGGCCGGCTTCGACTTCGTCGGGATGGAAGAAGTGGGGCGAGGGACTCTGGTAGGCCAGAGTCAGCTCGAATCCATCCACCGGGTAGTTCCTGAGCACCTCTTCGATCAGGGCGAAGCGCTCCTCCCGGACCTCCGGATGCTTGAAGTCCAGACTGGTGAGTCCGGGGAACTCCGGGTCCAGGTCGCCGCGGGCGCCGATCTCCAGGTGCTGATTGTCCAGGCGGAACAGGGAGCTGCGCACGTCTTCCTCCCGGGACCCGCGCCGGCCCTGGTTCACCAGCAGAACGGGATAGAGCAGCATTCCCTTTTCGTGGGCCCGCTCGCAGAGCACCTTCAACTGGTCCAGCCCGGCGTCCAGCAGCGACCGGGTATTCTGGTGGGCTCGCTGAAAGACCACGTGTGGCCACTTTCGGACGTGGTGTCCGAAAACCTCTCCCACCCGGGTGTCGTGAAAGACGGTGCGGCCGTCCCCGAGGCAGAAATTGAGCACTTCCACCGAGGTTTCCACCAGTTCATCCACGGCGGCTTCC
>JAPOZE010000318.1 GCA_026706225.1 Acidobacteriota bacterium | reverse complement strand
ACCGACTGCCCGATCCGGCCGCGGTCCGGGATTTCCTCTCCCGGCTGCTCGAAGCAGAAGCCCGCTGACCGGGCTCGAATTCGGGTGACGCAGCGCACGTCGGCTGTCCTCAAAGTACGTTTGTGAGCGGTGATCGAGCACCGTCGGCGCGCACTTCACACCCGCTTGTCCACGGCTCTCCGCCGCTTGTCGATTCTCCTTCGGCTTGGGCCGGCCGCGGGGTTAAGGTGGTTCTCATGCTGAGGGAGTGGAGAGATGGGATGGGCGCGACAATCGATCGCGCCGGCATGGCCGTGTCACTCTCCTGCGGACTGCACTGCATCTTCACTCCACTGCTGATCGGGGTTGCGGCCAGTCTGCCCATCGGCTGGCTCCTTGACGAGTCCACCGAGGTGCTGCTGCTCGCCGCCGCGGTCCTGACGGGGGCCGTGAGCCTTGGACCCAGCTACTGGCGGCGGCACCGGCGCAAACGCTGCCTGGCCATGTTTGCGGTCGGGGTGGGCTTGCTGGCCCTGGCCAAGCTCGGGCCTGTCGGGGAGCGATGGGAGCCCTGGACTGTCGCCTCAGGGGCTGCATTGCTCGCCACCGCGCACCTCGTCAACCTCCGCCTCTGCAGGCAGTGCGCTCGATGTGAAGCCGATAAACCGTTTGCGTGATGCGTCGACCTCTACTACTGCTGCTGGTACTACTGCTGGCGCTGGGGCTGTGGCAGATCACCTATGCCCGGATCCACTGCGCTTTCGAAACGGAGGATTCCGACGCGGCGTGCTGCGAACTTTGTCACCTGAGCCGTTTGACTCTGATCGCCAGCAGCGCCCTTCGCCTGTTCTCGCCGAATCCATCCTTCCACTCCAAGGACACCCCTCCCCGCCGCGCTCCCCTGGTCAGAGCCTTGCGGCCCAGCCAGGCGCGCGCACCTCCCCTCTGAGTCTCGTCCACGTTTCTTATCCAGCGGCCGCGCGATAGTGTGCGCCGCCAACAGCATTGTGAGCGAGTGAAGGGGGATTCCGATGAAAAGAGTGGTGTGCGCCGTTGTAGCGGCGCTGTTGAGTGTGTGCGCGGTCCACGGCGCAGAGCCGGCCTCCATCGAGGGCCAAGTCCTGCTCCAAGAGACCGGAGAGCCTGTCGCGGGGGCGACCGTCGTTCTCCTGGAGACCGGGGCGTTGACGATCACCGACCGACAGGGTGAGTTCAAGTTCGAGGGTGTGCAGCCGGGCCGCTACCATCTGCACGCCCGTCTCGATAGTGCGTTGCGGAACGTTTCCCACGTGGTCGTGGGCGCGCACGGAGAAACGGTGCAGGCGCGGCTGCTGCTCTCGTTCGCAACCCAGAGAACGGAGATCACGGTCAGTGCAACGGGGAGGCCCGAGTCCGCCTTCGAAGCCTTCCAGTCCACCCATTCGCTGACCTTGCTCGACCTGGCGCGCGCGGAGACGATCGCCGCCGGCCTCGGCGAAGCCATTGGCAATCAGCCGGGCACGGGAATCGCCTGGCGCGGATTCGGGCCCGGCTCGTCACGACCTCTGATCCGCGGGTTCGACGGTGATCGGGTGTTGATCATGACCGACGATCTGCCCACCGGCTCCATCTCTTCGAACTCCGGCGACCATGCCGAGACGTTCAATCCGCTCGCATACGAAAGAGTCGAAGTGGTCAAGGGTCCCGCGACGCTTCTCTACGGAAGCAATGCCATGGGCGGCGTCGTCAACGCCATCAGCAGCCACACGGGCTTCAGTTCCCATCCGGACGGTCTGCAGGGCTACCTCCAGGGCTCGGGGGGCACGGCCAACGCGTTGGGAGGAGGAGCGGGCGGCCTGGACTACGCCCAGGGCCGGTGGCGGTTCTGGTGCGGTGTGAACGGCCTCCGAACCGGGGACTATGCCACACCCGAGGGAAAGATCGAAAACTCGCGGACCCGCTCGGCGAACGGCTATGGCGGCTTTGGATGGTTTGGCGACCGCGCTTTCGTCAGCTTCGGCGTGCGCAACAACTACGGGGCCTATGGGAATCCTTTCGCTGGGGATTTTCACGGCCATCATCATCACGACCACCATGAAGAGGAGGGCGAAGAACACCACGGCGAACATGAAGAGGAAGGCGAAGACGACCACGACCTTCATGACCATGAAGAGGAAGGCGAACACGAGGACGAGGAACTCCGCATCGATCTCGAAATGCGCCAACAGGCCTATCAGGTCAACTGGGGGCTGCGAAACCTTGGATCGGCGCTCGAGGGCTTCGTGATGAAGTTGAGCTACGCGACCTACCAGCACGAAGAGATCGAATTCGAAGGCAGCCTACGCCGTATCGGAACCCGTTTCGACAACGATCAGTTCGTCTATCGGGGCGTCTTCGAACAGAATCGTCGGGGGCCACTGTCGGGTCGTTTCGGATTCTCGGGCCTGGAGCGTGACTACTCGGCGTCGGGCGAGGAAGCGCTCGCGCCGCCTGTCGATCAGCAGTCGTTCGCACTGTTTG
>JAPOZE010000506.1:1416-2484 GCA_026706225.1 Acidobacteriota bacterium | reverse complement strand
TGGATCTCATCGATGCATCCCGATCTTGAAGTTGGCGCTGAACCCGGCTGCCTGATTCCGTCCAGCGGTGCTCACTCGTCCCTCAGACGCCTTCCCATCAAGTCCCTCACGGAGTCCCGAGGATTCTTTTGGTGGTGAAGTATCAGGTTCACCTGCTCCGCGATGGGCATTTCCACTCCATGGCGTTCAGCCAGCTTCAAGGTGGCACGGGTGGCTGGAATTCCTTCCGCCACCGTCCTCATTCCCGCCGTGATCTCGGCCAACCCGTATCCCTTTCCCAACTGGAAGCCGATGCGGCGATTGCGACTGAGCTCGCCGTGGCAGGTCAGCACCAGGTCCCCCATGCCGGCCAGACCGGCCATGGTTTCGCTTCGACCGCCACAGGCCACGACCAGTCGTGTCATTTCCGCCAGACCGCGCGTCACCACTGCCGCGATGGAATTGCAACCCAACCCCATTCCGGCACATACTCCCGCCGCGATGGCGATCACGTTCTTGACGGCGCCACCCAGTTCGACGCCGATGATGTCGGCATTGGTGTAGAAACGAAGCGAGGGACCGGAGAACTCGGTTTGCACGACCCGATTGACGGCTGGATCGGGTCCCGCCACCACAATGGCGGTCGGATCGCCCCGAGCCACCTCCCTGGCGAAGGTGGGACCGGAGATCGCCGCCATTCGCGGCCGAAAACAGGGCGAGATTACGGCCTCCATCACCACCGACATGCGCTGCAGGCTGGTGCTTTCAAGCCCTTTGGTGGCGCTCACCAGAATCGCCTCGGGACTCAGGTGAGGGAGCATCTCCTGGTAGATCCGGCGGCAACAGTTGGCCGGGAGAGCCGTCACCACGATTTCGGCCCCTTCCAGAGCCATAGCCAGAGAATCGGTGGCGACGACCGGCTCGGGGATTGAAAAGCCCTTGAGATATAGAGGGTTGCACCGGCCCTCGTTGATGGCGGACACCAACTCCGGCTCATAGACCCAGAGTCGAATCCGGTGTCCCAGTCCAGACAGAGCAACGGAAAGAGCCGTCCCCCAACCGCCTCCGCCTATGATCGCCACCCGCTTC
>JAPOZE010000506.1:0-1406 GCA_026706225.1 Acidobacteriota bacterium | reverse complement strand
GCAGCACTTCCGGCTCGCCAGGCAACAGCGAGCCGGATATCATTCCGGTCACAGCAACCTGCACCGCACCATGTCCAGGGCCGTCTGGGAGGCCCAAAAACGGATCCTCTCTCGATCGCCGCTGAATCGACACTCCCGATGCTCAACCTGGTTTCCCATGGCCAGGGCCAGATGGACCAGTCCTACCGGTTTTTCCTCGCTGCCTCCGGACGGTCCGGCCACACCCGTCACTCCGATTCCGATGCTGGCTCCCATCCGTTCACGAATACCCTCCGCCAAACTCTTGGCCACCTCTGCGCTGACGGCGCCGCTCATCTCCAACAGCAGTGGCGGCATGCCGGTAAACTCCACTTTGGATTGGTTGCTGTAGCAGGTGACCCCGCCCATAAAATACCTGGAGCTGCCGGGAACCCGTGTGATTCTTTCGGCAATCAGCCCGCCGGTACAGCTCTCAGCCACGGCCAGCGTCTCTTCCTTCCTGAGAAGGCACTCACCCACGACCTGTTCCAGGCCCTGGTCGCCCGTGGAAAAGATGACGTCTCCCAATTTTGCCTGGATCGGATCGGCCACTTTGTGCACCAGGGCCTCGGCTTCCTGCAGCGACTTTGCGCGGCCGGTCAGGTGAATCTGAATTTCTCCCTTGCCGGACAAGATGGTGGTCACGGGATTCTTGAAGGGCGTATAGATCGGAGCGATCTGTTCGTCAAGTTGGGACTCCGTCATTCCGGTAGATCTCAATACCCGTGTAAACAGATGAAACCCTTTCGACCGCTGGCTGAGCGACGGCAGGCAGGACTCTTCAAAGATCGCCTTCATTTCCGAAGGCACTCCCGGGAGCAGAATGATGACTACCTCCTCTTTCTCCAGCCAAAGGCCAGGAGCCGTCCCCAGCCGGTTGTCGAGGATCCGGGCCCCCACGGGAACCAGGGCCTGGCGGGCATTGTTGCCGGGCATCTCCAGACCCCTGCTCCGGAAGCGATTCCGGATGGTCTGAAGAATGTCATCCTGGAGCACCATCTGTCTTCGCAGCACGCGAGCGAACACCTTCCTGGTAATGTCGTCTTCCGTCGGTCCCAGGCCCCCGGTCGCGATCACCAGCGGAGACCGCTCCACCGCCGACCTCACCACCTGCTCCAAACGGGTTTCCTGGTCTCCGGCAACCACCTTGAGATCCACTTCAATGCCGATGGAGTTGAGTTGTCGGGTCAGGTAGAGAGAGTTGGAGTCCACCCGGTGTGGAGTCAACAACTCCGATCCAATAGCGATGATTTCGGCGGTTTCCATAGGACGGGGGAGGGATCGGGCGGCCAAGAGGGGAGCGCGGGGTTGCCGAATACACCTCGCCCATGTCAGGGCAGAGGCTTACCCTCGACTCCGAGGTACTGGATCAGTACGGTGGGGACCGT
>JAPOZE010000421.1 GCA_026706225.1 Acidobacteriota bacterium | reverse complement strand
GCCCCTGGATGAAGAAGCGCCCGTCTTCGGGATGGCGCAGCCACACCGCCTCCCAGGCCTCATGGGCTTCCCAGAACCTGGCCTGTAACGGAGAGCAGGGAAGTTCTGACGGTCAGGCAGGGATTTCAACTCGGTGCTCCCGGACCTGATCCAGCCTGTCCGCCAAGCGGTCCTGTTCCTTTTCAAGATCGTACTGGTTCTGGAGCCGCATCCAGAACTCTGCAGAGTTTCCAAAGAAGCGCGAGAACAGCAGCGCAGTCTCCGCCGTAATGGACCTTTGGCCGTGAACGATGGCATGGATCCGGCGAGCGTCCACGGCGATCGCCTGCGCCAGTCGGTACTGAGTAATCTTCATGGGCCGGAGGAATTCCATTTCGAGAATCTCACCGGGGTGAATTGGGGGCAGTTTCTTGGGGCCGGACGCCATGGGTCTGCTCCTGACTTGGGTTTCTTCCTGCTTTCGAGTCCCTTCTAACTCAATGGTAGTCCACGATCTCTACCAGATAGGCATTTCCTTGCTTCCATGAAAAGCAGATCCGCCATTGGTCGTTGATACGGATGCTATGCTGGCCTTTCCTGTCTCCCGAAAGCACTTCCAGGCGGTTTCCGGGCGGCACCCGCAAATCGTTCAGATTCTTGGCGTTGTTTAAGACCATCAGTTTGGCCTGAGCACGGCGCTGGATGTCCGAGGGAAACCGCCGACATCGCTCTCGGAGTGCAACCCCTCTGGTAGCGGAGTCTTTACAGCTCAGGATCACATTCCAACCATAGTGCGCGACACTAATAGTGTCAAGTGCTACTACTCCACGTCGAACGATGGCTGATCGGGGTCAGACCTTGCGCTTTAATCGGACTGGATTGTTCTGATCTTGGGTGGGACGATGCCGGTATAGTCTACGCAGCCTGTCCCCTCTTTCGAGTCAATTCGGCGAAGCGCTTCGCCGATCGCCCTCCGTAGACCAACAACGTCCAGGGAGAGAAACGTGTCCGGAAACAGCACCAGGCGCTCCTGGGACCGGCGAAGGTGGATGAGGAAGCCCCGATGGATGTTGCGCCGCAATTGGTGGTAGGCGGCCGCCAACTGGATGAGCCCCTGGATGAAGAAGCGCCCGTCTTCGGGATGGCGCAGCCACACCGCCTCCCAGGCTTCATGGGCTTCCCAGAACCTGGCCTGGTTGAATAGCCGGACTCCCCTGTGGAAGTCCGTCCGGTCCCGGGCCGAGAGGACGAAGTGGGTGAGAGTCGACAGGTCCAGCTCGGAGAGGGACTTCTTGCGAATGGGCCGGCCTGGGTCGGTTCGGTCCACCGGTCACAGCTTGCCGGCAATGATGGCGGCCAGGTCGGCGGTTCGGCAGGCATAGCCCCACTCGTTGTCGTACCAGGCGACCACCTTGACCAGGTTGTCGATGACAATGGTGTCCACCGCGCTGAAGACCGAGGAGTAGGTGCTGCCCTTCAAGTCGGTAGAGACCAGGGGCTCGTCGGTCACCTCCAGGATGCCCTGCATGGGACCTTCAGCGTATTCGAGCATGGCCTGGCGCAGCTCGTCCCGGGTGGCCGCCTGCTCCAGCACGGCCGTGAAATCGATGACCGAGACGGTGGGCGTCGGCACCCGGAAGGCCATGCCCCCGAACCTTCCCTGAAGCTCGGGGATGACCAGCCCCACCGCCTTGGCAGCTCCGGTGGCCGCCGGCACGATATTCTGACCCGCCGAGCGGGCGTCTCTCATGTCCTTGGCCGCCAGGTCCTGCAGCCGTTGGCTGTTGGTGTAGGCGTGCACGGTGGTCAGGAGTCCCTTCTGGATGCCGAAGCGGTCGTAGAGGACCTTGGCGACCGGAGCCAGCCCGTTGGTGGTGCAGGAAGCGTTGGAGACCACCCGATGGTTCTCGGGGTCGTATCGGTCCCCGTTGACCCCGAGCACGATGGTGATGTCCTCGTTCTTGGCCGGGGCGGAGATGATCACCTTCCTGGCGCCGCCCGATTCGATATGGGCCTTGGCCTTGTTGGCGTCGGTGAAGACCCCGGTGGACTCGATCACCAAGTCCACCCCCAGATCGGCCCAGCCGATGGCTGCCGGGTCCCTCTCGGCCAGGATCCTGATCCTGCGGCCGTCCACCACCAGGGAACCGTTTTCGGCCGCGACCGCCCCCGGAAAAGGTCCGTAGGTGGAATCGTATTTCAGCAGATGAGCATTGGTCTCGGCGGGAAACAGATCGTTGACGGCCGCCACCTCGATAGTATCCGGATGTCTCTCCAGAATCGCTCTGAGAACCTGCCGTCCAATCCTGCCAAATCCGTTGATGCCGATCTTTTTTGCCATATTTGCAGTCTCCTCAAGAAGTATTCAAAAAGGCTCGCGAAAACCTCCCCATTCTAACAGGAGAACCCACCCACAACATCCAGCTTTTCCCGCTCATCGGGAGGGAAACGGTTCCTGGCTTAGTACACCGTTTCATAAGTATGGCTACGTATATTAGGCGGCCAAGTCGAGTCGCG
>JAPOZE010000203.1 GCA_026706225.1 Acidobacteriota bacterium | reverse complement strand
GTGGTCAAGATGCACTCCCTCGTTTCTCGTGGAGTCTACAACCGCAAGCTGGCCATGCCCGTCTACAAGGCCCGCGGCCAGACCTTGGGGCTACTGGCATTCGGCCGCATCGCCCGGGCGGTGGCCCGGAAGGCCGCGCCCTTCGGCTACAGGGTTCTGGCACACGATCCCTACGTCCAGCCCGAGAGTCTGGCTGGCCAGCCGGTGGAACTGGTGGGGCTGGAGGAGCTGCTGGCCCGGTCGGACGTGCTGTCCATCCACGCTCCCCTGACCCCGGAGACCCGTCATATCGTCGGTGAGTCCCAGTTGCGCCTGATGAAATCCACCGCCTACCTGGTCAACACCTCCCGCGGACCGGTGGTGGACCAGAAGGCCCTGACCAGGGCTCTGCAGGAGGGGTGGATCGCCGGAGCAGGCCTGGACGTGCTGGAGAAGGAGCCCCCCGACCCTCAGGACCCGATCCTGGGGCTGGACAACGTGGTGCTCACCCCCCACTATGCCTCCTACACCGAGGAGGCCTACGTGGAGGTGCGCGAGAAAGCTGCTCGCCAGGTGGTCCAGGTGCTCAGGGGCGAGGTCCCGACCTACCTGGTGAACCGGGAGGTCCTGAAGAGGAATGGCTGAGGCCGAACGCGCCGGCGGTTCCGGTCGGGTAAGCTGGAGTTGGCCCCCCACCGGTTCGACTGCGGGCGGAGCCCTTGTCTCACCGACTCCCCCTCAAGGGGGGAGTGATAACCGAGCGCCGTATGCAAGTTTCAGTTCGTCAATCCTGAGGAGGGTAAACCATGGCTCGAACATTCGCCGGCAACGGTAGGAACGAGATCACGCTCAATGCCCTGCGCATCATGACCGGTTTTCTGATGATGCCGCACGGGGCGCAGAAGCTCTTCGGAGCCCTGGGACGGGAGGCCGTGCCGCTGGCTTCGCTTCCGGGGGTTGCCGGGGTGCTGGAATTCTTCGGGGGGCTGGCGATTCTTGTGGGGTTCTACACCCGTCCGGTGGCCTTTGTGCTGTCCGGCCTCATGGCGGCTGCCTATTGGCTGGCCCACGGAACCAAGGCATTCTGGCCGATTCTCAACCAGGGTGAGCTGGCCGCGCTCTACTGCTTCGTCTTTCTCTACCTGGCCGCCCGGGGCGGCGGCGACTGGTCCATCGACGGCTGCATGGGCAAGTAGGGCAGAAGGCGCTTCGCTCCCTCACCTCTCCGAACTCGCCATGGTGCAGGCCAGGTGGATGGCTTTGACCATGCTGGCCGGGTTGGCCTTGAGCCGGCCGGCGATGTCGAAGGCCGTGCCGTGGTCCACCGAGGTGCGGATGATGGGCAGCCCGATGGTGATATTGACTCCGCTGTCGAACCCCATCAGCTTCAAGGGGATGTGGCCCTGGTCGTGGTAGAGGGCCACCACCAGGTCGAACTCGCCTCGATTCATGCGATGGAAAACGGTGTCGGGGGGAATGGGGCCATCGGCCTCCAGTCCCTCGGCCCGGGCCGCCTCTATGGCGGGCAGGATCTCGTCGGCTTCCTCGGTGCCGAAGAGCCCGCCCTCGCTGGCGTGGGGATTGAGTCCGGCCACGGCGATGCGACTGCGCCGGATACCCAGTTGTTGCAGGGCCAGGCGGCCGAACCGGATGGTTTCCAGGATGCGCGGTGCGCGGATCCTCTCCAGGGCCTGGCGCAGGGCCAGGTGGGTGGTGACGTGGATGGCCCGCAGGTGGTCCACCACCAGCAGCATCCGTACTTCGGCCACCCGGCACAGGGCGGCCAGATACTCGGTGTGACCGGGAACCCCGATGCCCGCCAACTGGGCGGCCTCCTTGTGGATGGGGCCGGTCACCAGGGCATCCAGCGTCTTGTCCAGGCAGCCCGAAACTCCCGCCCGAATGAATTCCAGGCTGGCTCTGCCGCACTCCTGACTCACCCGGCCCAGCTCCACTTCGGAAAATCGGATGTTCTCGAGGTCCAGCAGGTGGATGCGCGTGGGATCGGGGGAGGCAGACTCTGCCTGCCCCACGGGGTGCAGCCGCCGCTGGGGGAGCAGCCGCGAGGCGTAGTGGGCCACGGTGGTTCCCTCCCCGATGATGACGGGGACGCATTGCTGCTCCACGGCCGGATCCAGCAGCGCCTTGAGGGCCACCTCGGGGCCGATGCCGGCCACGTCGCCCAGGGTGATGCCGATGCGGGGTTTCCGGTTCATGGGCATGGGAAGCCACCGCCGCTGCCGGGGTGCCGGGTGGCGGGGCCGAGGATCATAGCACATCCTCCGCGGCAGGACGGCCGGTCAGGAAGACAGCGATGTCGCAGAGCGTATCCGGGTCCCCGAAGCCGCCGGCCTTGGTCACCAACGGCAGCCCGTCCAGCCGGCCTCCAATCCATCGGCCCCAGGGAATGCCGGGCACCACGTCCCCCAGAACCCGGATGCCCCGGGCACCGCACTGCTCGTAGACCTTCAGAGCCGTATCTCCTCCCACCAGGATTGTCGCTCCCAGCCCTCCGTTCTCGAG
>JAPOZE010000704.1 GCA_026706225.1 Acidobacteriota bacterium | reverse complement strand
TCCTGGCCCGCTTCACCCTGGACTGGCTGACCGACGGCGCCGACAGCCTTTGAGACAGCGAGCGGTCAAGGAGTCCCGATCAGCAAACGGTCGTGCAGTCCCTGCAGCGGTCTCGCGCTCGGCGAAGCGATCCCCTCGAACTTGCCGATCTGTTCTGCGCTCACTTCGATGGCCTTGGCCATTACGAACCAGTTCACGCCTTCGCTGCAGGGCGGAGTGGTCAGCGAGCCCTTGTAGTGAGAGTAGGCGCCCGCCTCGGAGGGCAGCATGGCCGAGGCATCGATGGTCGTGTCCGCGATCTCGACTTCGGGTCCCGCCTCAGACGGCATGTTGGCGAATACCGAAGCCAGCGGATCGTTTTGGCTTCCCTCCTGCATCATCACGCCGACCACGGCCAGAGATCCCTCTGCGTCCGCGTGCACGAAATGCACCTCCATCGGCGTGCGCGAGCCGGCGATGGCGTGCTCGCTGGGTGCATGGAAATGGAATTGCAGGAGCTTGAAGAGCTTGCCCGCGACCGTCAGCCCACTGCCGGATCCATAGTTCACCTGAACGGTGTGGCCATTGTTGACGATCTTCAGCGGCGAGGACTTGTAGTCGAAGACCAAATCGGGTCCCTTGGCGGGAAGAGCATCCACGATATCGATCGGCGATTGCATGCGCCCGTCGCTGCAGGCGGCAGATTCGGCTGAGAGCGAGCCCCAGTTTTCGGGACCCGTGGGCCCGGCATAGCTCCACTTGGCGGAGTCCGCGTGACCGTCTTCCTTTTGGCCATTGCCGGAACCGTTGCTCTTGTCTCCAGTCCCGCCGCTGCATCCGAACGACCAGATTGAGATGGTCATGATTGCCCCAATGGCGATCGGGGCGGCGATACGATTACCCATCGGAATTCCCTCCTCAGGTTCCGCTCCAGGCTCATTCCCGGTTTCTCTCACCGATCGGCGACACGAGCCGGTGAGCCTTGGCCTGGAGCTAATCTGGACACTTCACTTGACTTTGAGTTAAATGATCTCAAAACGGATTCTACGGAGAAGTAATAGCACGGATACCGTACGGGATCACACGGAAATCTTCCAAACCAGGTCGCGGGTCACACACCCGCCGGGGAAATGCGGGGGGGTTGGCATGATTCATGATCGCAGAAGATTTGTGGGCCGGGCACTGCAGGCCGGCCTGGCATCGACGCTCCTGGCCAAGACGGGTTCGGCGGAGCCGGCCGACCGGTCCGGAGGTGAAAGAGTCCCCTACCGGTTCAAGCTGGCCATGTGGATCAATGAGTTGAGCGAAGCGGACGAGCTGACCCTGGAGCAGGAACTGGAGGTCGCCAGGGACATCGGGATCGAGCAGGTCTGGTTCCAATCCGTCCCGGGAATGGCCCCGATTCCCGAGATGAGCGATGCCGAGGTGGACCGCGTGGGCGAGCGCCTGGCCCGCTATGGGCGCAAGCTGCTCATGCTCAGCGGCTGGATTCCCTTCCACAACCTGCCCCTGCTGGACCTGGGCCTCGAGACCATGACCCGGAACCCCGACTTTCTCAAGGAATTCAAGGCCGTGGTTCGGTCCATGCAGATTGCCGCCCGGCTGGGAGCGCCGGCGGTGCTCTCCTACAGCTTCGTCTGGCCGGGGGAGCGCGGCTACGGTGGACCCACCTGGCCCATGCGCTGGGCGACCCGGGGCGGCATCATCGCCGAAATGGACATGGAGAAGCTGGTCAAGGCCTTTTCGCTGGTTCTGGAACAGGCCGAGAAGTACGACGTCGACCTGGTGCTGGGCATGAGGCCCTTCAACTACGTCAGCTCGACCGGCAACTTCCGCCGGCTGGCCGAGCGCCTGGGTTCCAGGAGGCTCAAGGTCCAGTGGTCCCCCGCCGACGCCCTGCTTTCCGCCGAGTGGGACCAGGCCACCGCCGGCTTCCTCAATCTGAAGCCCTACCTCCACAGCCTCCACATGAAGGATGTCCGGATCCTGGACGGCCCCGGTGCCGACTTCGGCTGGCGCGCCCTGGGAGACGGCCAGGTGGACTACCTCACCATCCTGCGCAACCTGCGCGACCACCGCTCGGATGCGGTTCTGGCCCTGGCCACCCACTTCAGGCCGCCCAGCGGATCGCTGATCGAGGCCATGCACATCAACTACGCCAATCTGAAAGCGCTGATCGCCAAGGTGGAAACGGACACCGCCGCGTGATCGGCGGCGGCGGAACCAGCTTCTTCCTCCCACCGCAACCTCGGGACGACACCCCGGGGGGACCCTATCCGAGCAGGCGCCGCACGTAGGCGATGTCCTGGCGCAGGACCTCGCGGGGGTCGGCTTCGCCCTGGTACTCGATGGAGAGGCAGCCGTCGTAATCGAGGCGTTGCAGCTCGCCCAGCAGGGGTTCGAGATCGACGACGCCTTCCCGCAGGGAGGTCCCCTGGAAACGGCGTCCCCGGGTGGAGTCGAGATAGCGGCCAGCCGGCACACCGGGTTCGAGCGGACGAGCATTCTTCAGACGAACGTGGGCCAG
>JAPOZE010000118.1 GCA_026706225.1 Acidobacteriota bacterium | reverse complement strand
CCAGGCCACGGCCATGGCGGGCCGGAGCAGCCGAAACATGGAAAGCACCCTTCTACTGAACTCGTCCTTCGAGCCGCTCCGGGTCATAAGCTGGCAGAGAGCCATCACCCTGCTGTTTGCCGGCAAGGTGGAGGTGATCGAGGAGTACTCCCGGGAGATTCGCAGCGTGACCTTCTCCGTCAAGTTGCCGTCGGTACTCCGGCTGCTGCGCTACGTCAAGGTCAAGAAGAGCCGCATGATCAAGTTTTCCAGGGCGAATATTTATGCTCGGGACAGGCACCGCTGCCAGTACTGCGGCGGTGCCCGCCGCGGGGATGAGTTGACCTTCGACCACGTGGTGCCGGTGTCGCGCGGTGGGGGGAAGAGTTGGGACAACATCGTGACGGCCTGCATTGCCTGCAATCGCAGAAAGGGAGGAAGGACTCCGGAAGAGGCCGGCATGCGCCTGATCCGGACGCCGGCGGAGCCCGAGTGGGTGCCGAACCTCAATCTCACCCTGGTTTTCAGGAATGCTCCCGACAGTTGGCGCGACTACCTCTACTGGAACGTGGAATTGGAAACCTGAGTCGCATCCCGACGGGAAGCCTGAACCTGCAGACCGTTTGGATTCCCACATGGGAGGGTGCGGCGGATACGGGGCGGGGACCCCGATGCAGATGGAAACGGCCTGTTCAAGGGTAGCCGGCGCGGATCGGGTTCGGTCCCGGCAAGCAGAACCCTTGGAAGCAAGATTGAGGTTGCTGGAACCGGGGGATATCGACTCCCTGATCGGTTGGGCAAACGATGCCGCGGTCACTCTCTACCTGTCACAGGCGGTTGCCTACCCGGCCTCCGGAAGCGATGGAGTCCGCTGGCTGGAGGCGTTGTCCCGGAGTCACACCGACCGGGTCTTTGCCATCGAGACGCTGGAAGGGCGCCTGGTTGGCACCGTCGGTCTGCACGCGATCCGCTGGATCGACCGCAAGGCCGAGCTGGCCGTGATGATCGGGGAGAGGGATTGCTGGAATCGAGGCTTCGGCACCTGGGCCGTGCGGGAAGTGCTGAGGCGGGGCTTTGAGGAGATGAGTCTCCGGAGAATCTACCTGAGAGTTGCCTCGGATCATGCCGCGGCCATCCGCGTCTACCGCAAGTGCGGGTTCCAATCCGAAGGCCTGTTGCGGAAGGACCGCTACGTCGGCCGAGGCTACGCGGATACGCTGATGATGTCTGTTCTGAAGGAGGAATTTGCTGCGGGGAACCTGGAGCCCGAACCACCTAGGCCTGCATCAGAGCTCCGTCGATGAGCTGTTGGGCCCGGTCTTCGGAGACATCGGAAACCGTTGCCAACTCGCTGACCATCAGTTGCCGGGCGCGGTCGAGCATCTTCTTTTCCCGGAAGGAGAGAATTCGGTTGACGCTCAGCAGGGAGAGACTCTTGAGGACGTCGGCCACCTGGAAGATACACCCTGTCCGCATTTTCTCCGAGTTCTCCTTGAAGCGGTTCTTCCAGTCGGTGGCGTTGTTGACCTTGGTGTTCTTCAGGTGTTTCAGAACCTTGTTGACTTCCGCTTTCTTGATCAGGCGTCTCAAGCCGACGTCGGTGGCGTTGGTTGCCGGGATCATCACCATCATGTTGTTGGCGGCAATCTTGAGATGATAGAAGGCTTCCAGTTTGCCGGAGATGCTGCGCCGGTCAATTTGCTCGATGACGCCGACGCCGTGGTTGGGGTAAACGACTTTTTCGCCGATGGCGAAGCTGTTTGTGGTGACCTGGGCCATAAGTTCCTGGGTTCGGTTGGTAAAATGGGACAGGCGGTCAAGTATATGGAACCGACGAGTTCGAGTCAAGCATTAACCCGCATTAACCCACGCTGCCCCTTATTTCTCAAAGGGCCTGGGTTTTACCAATGGGATCTGAACATCGCACGGTTCCGGAAAGGTTGGTGGAGCGATGCCGGAAGCAACTGAAGTATTGAACTTCTTCAATGGCGCCTGGAGCCCTTCCGTCGGCAAGGACACCCTGAGTATCGTCAATCCGGCCACGGGGGAGATACTCGCCGACAATCCCCTGGGCGATGCCGGAGACGTGTCCCGGGTGGTGGATGCGGCCGCCCGGGCCTTTCCCGCATGGCGGCGCACCCCTCCCGGGGAGCGTGTTCAGTACCTGTTCAAGTTCAAGCAGTTGCTGGAGGAGCACTTCGAGGAAATCGCCCGGCTCACCACCCGGGAGCACGGCAAGACCCTGGCCGAGTCTCGCGGGGAACTGAGGCGAGGCATCGAAAACGTGGAGGTCGCCTGCGGGATTCCCACGCTGATGCAGGGTTACAACCTGGAGGACGTTGCCCGCGGCATCGATGAGACCATGATTCGCCAGCCGCTGGGGGTGGTGGCGGCGGTCACGCCCTTCAACTTTCCCTCAATGATCCCCTTGTGGTTCCTGCCTTACGCGCTGGCCTGCGGCAACACCTTCGTGCTCAAGCCCTCGGAGCGGGCCCCGTCGGCGATGCGGCGGGTGTTCGAGTTGCTGGG
>JAPOZE010000600.1 GCA_026706225.1 Acidobacteriota bacterium | reverse complement strand
TGGAGTTCCTGGTGCTGGATCAGACCCGGCCCGACATCGGCATGCCGGTGGTGCGGGTCATCGTTCCGGGGATGCGCCATTTCTGGGCGAGATTCGCGCCCGGGCGCCTCTACGAGGTGCCGGTCGCCGTGGGCCGCCGCCAGCGCCCCCTGGCTGAAGCCGATTTGAACCCCGCACCGGTAGTCGCGTGAGGAAACGACATGGATATTGACCGGGCAGTCACGCTGACCCAGGACCGTCTCGCCCAAGAGGGCGACACCATGGGTGAACTGCTGGGGCATTTTCGGAACAGGGTCTCGCCCGTTCTTATCGGGGATCCGGAATGGGACCGCATCCTCGAGTGCGCCGGGAAACTTCCAATCACCATGGGCGCCCTCCCGTTTGGCTTCGAGTTGCCGCTGCATGCGCTCAGGCCGGAGGCGGACTTCGGCGCCTCGGTGGCCGGCGGAACCCGATCGGCGGCCTTCTTCCGCGAGCGCGCACGGACCGGCGGGACGGATGACACCGCCAGAGCGATCACGCGCCTGTTCAGGCGAACGGATGCCGAAGACTCGCCTCTGCGTGCAATCGTCGGCCGCAAGCTGATGCTGGAATATGACATCGGCGCGGCCCCGGAGGGCGAGCGTGGGCTTCCGGGAATGTTCCTGCGGCCCGGCGAACGCCCGATCATGGGCGCCCGCGGCCAAGTGAACGATGTCGGTCTGGTGGTCGACGCGCTGGTTTCCTGTGTCGGATGGAAGCTGAGTGACGCCGAGCGGGAGAATGTCGAGCGAGCCTACCTGGCGCAGCCGGAAGATACCCGCATGGATTCGTACGGTGTATTCCCGTCTCGCTCCCGGGCGATCCGGCTGGCGATCATGGGGTTCAAATCCCGGCGGGAAATCTGTTCTTATCTTGAAAGCGCGGGTTGGCCGGGTCGGATCTCGGCGGTCGACTCCGTGATCTCACGCTTTCAGGAACGCGTAAACATTGTCAGGAGCGGGGCGAATCTAGACGTGCGGGAAGAGGGTCTCGGTCCGACGCTCGGCCTGACCCTCATTGTCAAGCAGAGATACACCAAGGATTCCCGCTATTGGCTCGACGGACTGACCGACTGGGATCCGTTCCTGGAAGCCCTGAGCCACGAGGACCTGGTCGTGCCGGAGAAGCTCAGGGCGCTGGCCGGCTGGGTTTCGAGACCGACGACGCTCTTCGGGAAGTCCGGGCGCTTTGTGCTGCTGCGCGGCATTCACCACATCAAGCTCGTGATATCCGGGAATCAGCTCCGAAAGGCCAAGGCCTACGTGTTCATGGTGCTTTCCGCAGCGGGCCCCTCCTGACACGTGAAAAAAACAAACCCCCGCCAGCCCCGCAATGCTACGGGGGTGATGGGGGTTCGGTTCAAGCTACGCAGCAATGCCGATTCGGAGTATTCCGCATCCAGCCCGGCGACTCAACGTGAATCAGGCCTTACCAGCAGCAACAAAGACCGGCTGAGACGGCCTCGAGCTGCTCCTCGGTGATGTTCGGGTCCGGCGGCAAGGCGAGATGCACCGTCTGCATGTCGCTCTCATGGATCTTGATGGTCATCGACTCGGGAATGGTAACGCCCAATTCCTCGCTGATGGTCGTCTTGGGATCCGCCAGAAGTTGTTTCCTGAAGTCCGCGTCCAGGGCGGACTTCTCAACAATCTGCTGCAGCATTTGTTCGCCGCTTCTCATGGCAATTCTCCTTCCGTTGTCTGTGACAAATTAGCGACAGGCAACGCCACAAAATTTACTGAACGATCTCAACACAAATATCCCGCAATTGCAACAAAAATATGCCGCACGTGAAAGTCCACAAGGTGCCGAAAAATCAGGTCCGGTGTGCACCGGCTCGAGTGAGGAGTAGGGGACGTTGAGGAGTTGGTGTCCCAATCAGTGGTAGCGCACCCACAGCTCCACCTCGGTCAGCTCCAGCCTGGCCGTGACCATGGGATTGCGTTTTGTGAGGAAGAAACGGACTTCGTTGCTGCCGGGCCTGGGGTAGGGTCCGGAGGTCAGGTCGATCTCGATCCAGCGCTCGCCGAAGGCAACCGGGTCGGCCTGGCAGCGATGGCGGCTGCGGGGAATGGGCGCTCCGTTCAGGTGGACCTCCCACTCGTCGCTTTCAGGGGTGATTCGGGGAACCCCCAACTTCAGGTTGACCTCCTTGACCAGCCCGGAGGTGGCTGCCGCCGGGAGGTCATCGCCCACAATCAGTGATACGGGATGGCCGGCGGCCCGGGTGTCCAGCTTCCTGGGAATCTGCCTGGGGATGTCGGCCAGGTCGTGCCTTCCGTTGGGCAGCAGGAAATAGTGCTTGTCCCGCAGCCGGATGCCCTCGGGGTCGCCGATCTCCCGCAGGATTCTGCGGTCGTCCTGGCAGAGGGGGTGGGGTCTATGGTTGAAGAAGTTGTAGAGGTAGAGGCTGTCCACCCCGGCCTGCCAGTACCTCGAAGCCGCCGCCCGGAACTGCTCGTCGCTGACGTCCATTCTCTGCTCCAGGCAGGGCG
>JAPOZE010000505.1 GCA_026706225.1 Acidobacteriota bacterium | reverse complement strand
GGGACCCCGGCAAACCGTAATCCGAAAATCTTTCCGGAGTGCGCGTTCCTCGTAAGCGCAAATCCCCGTCGCTCCCTGCTTACTTCAGATTGACCCGTACCCCGAAGCCTTCCAACTCCTTGGTCTGGCGCCCGGCGGCATCGGTGCTCAGCGGGTTGCCGGCCAGATAGAGGCGCAGGTAGGGAGCAAATCGTTTTTCTCCCTCAAAATCCTTCTTGCTCATGGTCACCAGATTTTCGAGGTCGCTGATCCGGTTGTTGCTGAGAATCAGGTAGCGCAACTCGCTCAGCGGCTCCAGTGGAGAAAGGTCGTTCACCCGGTTGTCGGTCAGGTCCAGGGAGGAGAGGAAGCGCAACCGGCCTAGCGGTTTGAGGTCCGAGACCTGATTTCCCGCCAGGTAGAGCGACCAGAGCTTCTGCAAGTCCGCCACGGCGCCGATGTCACTGATTCGATTGTGGGAGAGATAGAGGGAGTTGAGGGCGGCCAAGTCCTTGATGGGAGTCAAGTCCGAAACCCGATTGTTCTCCAGGTGCAGGTACTGCAGCTTGACCAGTCGGGCAAGGGGCTGGAGGTCTTCGATCTGGTTGCCCGAGAGGTCAAGGGTTTGAATCCCTTTCAAGTCTTTCAAGGGGCTGAGGTCGCTGATCTGGTTGTTGGCCAGGTCCAGGGCGGCCAGGTTGAGACACTTCTCCAGCCCTTTCAAATCCCGGATGACGGCCCCGCGCACTTTCAGGGTGGACAGGCGTTCCAGATCCTCTTGGGTAAGGGCCTCGGAAGCGAACACCGCCTTCTTGACGGCGGCTTCCAGCGTCTTGTCGGCAAATGGAGAGCCGGCGTCCTCAGCCGCCAGGGTGGCGGCATGGGTGAACAGCAGCAATGTGGTGGCAATTGTCGGTTGAATCCATCTCTTCATGCGAACCTCCAGAGCGTGCACCTCCGGTGCCGGTGGGATCGGACTGAAAGTCTAATCCCAATCAACCCTCCCCGCAAGTGTTCCGGTGCGGCCGAATTGCAGGCGGCGGGCTCAGTCGGTTTTCAGAACCGCCAGGAAGGCTTCCTGGGGAATGTCCACCCTGCCCACGCGCTTCATGCGCCTTTTGCCTTCCTTCTGGCGTTCCAGCAGCTTGCGCTTGCGTGTGATGTCCCCGCCGTAGCACTTGGCGGTTACGTTCTTCTTCATGGCCCGCACCGTTTCCCGGGCAATGACCTTGCTGCCGATGGCAGCCTGGATGGGGACCTCGAACATCTGTCTGGGTATCAGCGACCTCATCTTTTCCACCAAAGCGCGCCCGCGGCTGTGAGCCTTGTCGCGATGGACGATGACCGACAGGGCATCCACCGTCTCGCCCCCTACCAGGATGTCGAGCTTGACCAGGGGAGAGGTCCAGTGATCCGAGAGTTGGTAGTCCCAGGAGGCGTAGCCGCGGGAAGCGGACTTGAGTCGATCGTAGAAATCCATCACGATTTCGTTGAGCGGGAGGTCATAGGTGATCAAGACCCTGGTCGGCGTCACATAGTCCAGGGATTTCTGGACGCCTCGCTTTTCTTCCAGCAGCTTCAGCAGCGGCCCCACATACTGGTGGTGGGTCATGATCATGGAATTGACCACCGGTTCCTCGATTTTCTCGATCTCCGACAGGGGCGGCAGCCGGCTGGGGTTGTCCACCTCCACGACTGCGCCCTCGCTGGTCGTAATCCTGTAGCGGACGCCGGGCGCCGTCGTGATCAAGGAAAGATCGAATTCCCGCTCCAGCCGTTCCTGAACGATTTCCATGTGGAGGAGCCCCAGAAAGCCGCAGCGAAACCCGAAACCCAGGGCAGTGGAGGTCTCCGGTTCGTAGAAGAAGGATGAATCGTTCAATCGCAGTTTTTCCAGGGCATCCCTCAGCGCCGAATACTGATTGGGCTCGATGGGGTAGAGGCCGGAAAAGACCATGGGCTTGATTTCCTGGAAACCGGGAAAGGGGACGCGGGTGGGGTTGGAGTCCTGGGTGAGGGTGTCCCCGATCTGAGTGTCGGAGACCTTCTTGATATTGGCGACCACAAACCCGACTTCCCCCGCCGAAAGTTCCGGGACGGATTCCATCTTGGGCGTCTGCACCCCCACCCGTTCGACCTCGTAGGTCTGCCCGTTGGAGACCAGCCGGATCTTCATGCCTGCGCTGAGTGTGCCGTCGATCACGCGGACCAGGACGATGACTCCTCGATAGAGGTCGAACCAGGAATCGAAGATCAGGGCCTTCAGGGGCTCATTTCGGCTTCCCCGCGGGGCCGGAACCTCCCTGACGACTCCCTCCAGCACCTCCTGAACCCCCGTGCCGTGCTTGGCGCTGACAAGAAGCGCGTTCCGGGTGTCCAGTCCGATGACCTGTTCGATCTGTTCCTTGACGCGGTCGGGTTGGGCTCCCGGCAGATCGATCTTGTTGATGACGGGAACGACCGTGAGATTGTTGTCGATGGCCAGGTAGGTGTTGGCCAGAGTTTGGGCTTCGACCCCCTGGGAGGCGTCCACCACCAGCAG
>JAPOZE010000178.1 GCA_026706225.1 Acidobacteriota bacterium | reverse complement strand
CTGGAACAGCCACCCGAGGGCAACTTCCAACGGGACCGTGATGATTGGGAATTAATAATTCATTGCCAACACCGGTCACGCAGCCTCACGGGTGGGCGCGGCGGGGGAGTTGAGAATCTCGATGGCTTTTTTCAGTTGCAGGTCTTCTTCTTTCGGGCCGGAATCGGACCCATCGGGAGCCTCTCCGGAGGCGGGATGGACTGAAGCCCCGGTCACTTCGTGGTCGGGAGCCACGCCTCGGGCCTGTATCACCTGCCCCGATTGAGAGTAGTACTTGGAGACCGAAAGCAGCACGGCCGCACCTCCGGGAAGAGCAAAGAGCTTTTGGACGGAGGCCTTGCCGAAGCTGCGGACGCCGACGATGTCTCCTCTTCGGTTTTCCTTGATGGCCACCGATACGATCTCGGCCGCCGAGGCGCTGCCCAGGTTCTGAAGCACGGCCAGCGGCAACTTCGAGGCCAGCTTGCCCGGATCGGCCACGAACTCCTTCCTGGGAGACTGCTGTCCCTCGGAATAGGCGATCACCCCGTGGTCCAGGAACAGATTGGCCACTCCGACCCCCTCCTCAAAGGCCTCACCCCCGCAATTGCGGAGATCCAGCACGAACTTGCGGGCCCCCTGGGCTTCCAGGCTCTTCAATTGTTCACGGGTGGCGGCGCTCACTCCTTCCGCAAAGCGGGGAATTCTCAGGTAGCCGATGTCGTCCTTCAGCAGGCGCCCCCGGACCGAGGGGGGACGACTGCGCTCCCTGGACACCGACATCAGCACCGGCTCGGATCGTCCCAGCCTCCGGATCTTGAGCTCCACCTTGGAGCCGACATCTCCGGAAAGCAGGTACCCGGCCTGAACCAGGCCGATATTGCGAGTGGTGACGCCATCGATGGACTCGATGATATCGCCCGGTTTCACGCCCGACTCTGCCGCCGCGCTCCCCTCGATGGGGTGAATGACCCTGATATACCCGAGCGACCTTTCCTTGGAGAGATCCAGCCCGATGTCGCCGTCGCCGCTGGTCCTGGTCTTCCGGTACCGGCGATATTCCTCAGCCGTCAGATAGGTGCTGTAGGGGTCCAGAGACTCCAGCAGGCCCAGCAGGGCCCCGTGCATCACCTTGGAGAGATTCGGGTCCTCTACGTAGACCCCCTGGATCTTGGAAAGAACCTCCATGAAGACGTTGAGCGGCGCATAGCCTTCGCCGCCGCCGTCCCTCCCCAGCAGACCTCCCACCACGGAATAGAACACCAGCACGGTCGAGACCAGAATCACCAGGAACTTGTTGCGGTAGCTCATTTTCCCTCCGGCCCGAACGGGCCCATGACTGGAAGTATACCGGAAAAGCACCCGCCTGAGCAGGACTCCGGGCGCCGGGCTTGGGCCCACGGTTGTTGGCCGCCGTCACCGCCCGGCTCCGCGTCCGCCGGAATCCCGGTCCGGCGTTCGGGGGCCTCTCGGGCGTTTCCGACTTCGCAACCTGTTGACCATGCACGGTCAATCAGTAGCCCTGCCGACCCCAAGTCAATCCGCAATCAGCCTCTTGAGGAAAGCGATCGTGGCCGGTTCCGTCCAGTCGCGGTCTCCGGTCACCTTGCACAGGATGACTCCCTGCTTGTCCACGATATAGGTCTCGGGAACCATGTGGGTGCCGTAGAGTTTGGCGATTTTCTCCCGGAAGTCCGCGTAGATTCCGAAACCGTAGGAGGACTTCTCGAGAAAGGTGTCGATCGGTTCCCAGGAATCGTCCACGCTGAGGGCCATGATTTGCAATTGGCTCTCGTCGATCTCCTTGCGGAGCGACTCCATGGAGGGCATTTCCTCGATACAGGGAGGACACCAGGTGGCCCAGAAATTGATCAGCACCACCTTGCCCCTGAAGTCGCTCAGCCGGTGCACCTGGCCGGCCCGGTCCTCAACGGCGAACTCCGGCGCCGGCCGGTTGAGAGCCACCATCCCGGGCAGACAGGGGGAGCGGGAGCCGGAACAGGCCGCCAACAACAGGCAGACCAGGCATGCAACCGTCAAGCCGGGGGGGAGATGACTTGCGGCGACTCTGCCGTGACTCTCGGTCATAGGTGCACTCCTACCCCGCGATTCCCACCGGCTCACACCTGGTTCAACCAGTGACCCAGCTTCTCCTTCTTGGTCTTGAGGTAGTTCCGGGTCGAGCACCGGGGAGAAATCTCGATGGGGATCCTCTCCAGGACCCGGACTCCGGCCTCCTCCAAGGCCTTCAGCTTGCCGGGATTGTTGGAGAGCAGCCGCACCCGGGAAATACCCAGATCCTTGACGATCTCCGCGCACACGGAATAGTCGCGCTGATCGGCCTCGAACCCCAACCTGTGGTTGGCTTCCACGGTATCGATCCCCTGGTCCTGAAGCTCATAGGCACGCAACTTGTTGAGCAGCCCGATCCCCCTGCCCTCCTCGGGATGGTAGATGATGATTCCCTGCCCTTCCGTCTGAATCATCTGCATGGCGGCCCTGAGCTGCTCGCCGCAGTCGCACCGGGTCGAGCCGAAGGCGTCACCGGTCAGG
>JAPOZE010000240.1 GCA_026706225.1 Acidobacteriota bacterium | reverse complement strand
GCTGCGCCCCAGGTGAGGCCCGCGCCAAAGGCCGCCATCAGAACCAGGTCGCCGACCCTGCTGGCCTGGTCAAGCTGGCGCAAACATGTCCCAGGCGGGCTGCAATCCCGGCTGGAGCAGGCGGAGAAACGGGCAGTAGACTGCCTGGTTCGATCCCAACGAGAGAATGGGGCCTGGGTGCCGCTCTGGTTCGGCAACCAGGCGGCCCCCGGAGAAGAAAACCCGACCTATGGCACGGCTCGGGTGGTTCTGGCCCTCAACCGCCTGGTGCGCGACGGAGACGTTCCGGTTGAAGGCATGAGAGGGCGCGGCATCCAGTGGCTGCTGGCCGCGCAAAACGCCGACGGCGGCTGGGGCGGCGCCGGAGGAGTGGATTCCACCATCGAGGAGACGGCGCTGGCGGTGCAGGCCCTGGCCGATGCGCAGGAGGTGGCTTCGCCTGCCCGGGGCCGGACGGGAACCTCCTTGGAAGCCGCCGTCTGCAAGGGGGCGAACTGGCTGGTTTCGGAGACTCGAGGAGGCCGCGACTTCAAGCCGTCCCCCATCGGGCTCTACTTCTCCAAGCTGTGGTACTACGAACGCCTGTACCCGGCCATCTTCACCGTGGCCGCTCTGGGCCGCGCGGCCTCCACGGCTTATCGGTCCGCCCTGTCCAAGACTTCAGCCGGCGGAGGCGGAAACAAGTAGCTTGCCGCCGACCATGGCCTTGAGCATCTCGCGCCGCGAACGGGTGGAGCGAAGGCGCTGGATTTCCCACTGATTTGCGCCGAACGACAACACCAGAAAAATCTTTTTGAACCTGCCCAACCCTCAGGTCCACCTTGTACACGGCGGAACTCCCTCAGTAGGTTGGCTTCCCTACTCCGCGCGGAGCATGGAAGCTGCCCCGGGTGAGGCCCCGGCCGGCTTGGATGTAGTCGTCCATCTTCCGCTTCAGGTCGGCTACCAAGTCCGGATACTTGTCGGCCACGTCGGTCAGCTCGTCGGGATCTTGCTCGCGGCTGTAGAGCTGCGGCGGATAGGTGCCTGAATATTCGTCAGGATTCCACACCGCGCTGAAGTTCCATTCGGGGGTTCGCACCGACCCGATCCATCCGTAGGCCATGACGGCGTGATCGTGGATGCTCCGGGTGGCCCCGCTGACCAGCGGCCAGACGTCCTTTCCGGTCACCCGGGGGACCGGCTCCAGCTCCAGTCGTCCCAGCAGGGTCGGAACGTAGTCGGGGATCTGGACGAAGCCTCCCACCCTTTGACCGCCGCCCTCCTTGCCGGGCAGACGAACCAGCAAGGGGAGATGGGTCACCTGGCGCCGAATGCGTTCCGGTCCCTTGCAGAACTGGCCCTGTTCCCCGAGAAGGGCCCCATGGTCCGACATGAACACCACGATCGAGTTGTCGAACAGTCCCAGCTCCTGAATGGTCTTGAAAACCTCTCCCATCCAGTAGTCCACGCATTCGCTTTCAGCGAAGTAGTTGGCTCTCAGGCGCTTGACTCCCTCCTCCGGAACCTTTACATCATCGTAGGGCGGCGTGGCCCAGGTGGGGCCCTTGGCATTGGGCAGGTACTTGTCCAGGAACCTCCTGGGCGGGTCCCAGGGTTCGTGGGGATCGAAGGCCTCCATGTGGAGGAAGAAGGGCTTGTGGGCGTGATTTTCCTTGAGCCAGGCCATCACTTTCCTGGCGGTGATTTCAATGAGCGATTCACCCTCCCGCAGCCAGCGGCGCATGTTTGCCTCTCCCTGGTTGATTTCCCATCGCAGGTCGGCCCTGGAAAAGGGGGTGAATTGCTCCAGGTAGGCTTCCGGAACCACATCGGTAATCTCCGGCAGTTGGTGGGGCAAGGTGGCGTAGTAGTCGAAGGAATGGCCCCTGATCCAGTCGTAGCAGCGGTAACCGCGATGAAAGTTGCGCCCGGGTCGGGTGAAGTGGAGAATGTCGGCGATCAGGGCGGTGGCGTAGCCGGCTTCATGAAGGGTCTCGGCCAGGGTGACGTCTTCAAAGAAAAGCTGGTGCCATCCCGGCATCTGCACCGGGTCGTGCTGCTGGTAGTAGTCGAACGGCAGGATTCTCCGTCCGGTCATCAGGTTGCGTCGAATGGGAATCGTCGGCAGGGCCTCCGGGTAGGCTTCCTCGAAAATGACGCTGTCCCGGGCGAAGGCGTTGAGGTTGGGGCAGTCCACCCGGTTTCCCCCGTAGCAGGCCAGGTTGTCGGCGCGAAAGGTGTCCACGTCGAGCAGGATGAGGTTGAGCCGGTTGCCCTTGTCCCTTTGATCCGGCGGTTTTTCCCACACGCCCCCGGCAGCGTCTCGGGCGGTCTCCCCGGACCTGCCGCCGCCACAGCCCGCCAGGCCGACGGCCGCCGCCGAGGCAGGAGCCCGCGTCAGAAATTCCCTCCTGGTAAAATGTTTGGCCGTCATGGGGAAACTCCTTTCCTTGGCGCGAATGGGTTGGCCCGTAGTCAGAGAGACCCGGCAGAACCGCCGCCATCATAGCGCAATGAGCGCGGGGGCGGCACTTGCCCGAAGCAAACGGGA
>JAPOZE010000684.1 GCA_026706225.1 Acidobacteriota bacterium | reverse complement strand
TGGCATTCTCCCACTCTTCCAGCGCCTGGTAGTGCACCCCCAGGTTGTAGTGGGCTTCGAAGAATTCGGGTTGCGCCTGCACGGCCTTCCGCAGGTGCCTGATGGCATTGGCTCGGTCTCCCTTGGCGGCTGCCGCCGATGCCTTCAAGTAGGCTTGACCCGCCTTCCTGCCGACCTTCTTTGACTTTTCTTCGGCCTTGCGATCCGAGGGAAGGGATCCGTAGTCCTTCACCACCTCCCGGAATGAAGCCGATTCGTTGCCTTTGAGCCGGATGTCCAGGACCACCGTGCGAGGCTCCTCGTAGTTCCGGATCGCGAGCGGACGGCCCACGGAGGCAAAGTCGGGTCGCTCGATGGTGAGGAGATAGTCGCCCGAGGTCAGGGAGTCGAAGACAAAGGAGCCATCATACCCCACGGCCTTGCGGCCAACCTGGCTGCCGTCCTGCCGGGTGAGAGCGACGCTGATGTTCCGGGTGGGGCGGCCGTCTTGCGTGAGGACCCGTCCGGCCACCGAATGGTGGATGGTTCCCTCCTGGCCGTCTGTCGCCTGGGCCGAGAGGTTCGCCGGCACAAGGGCGAGAAGCGCCGGAAACACCCATGGCCAAAGCCTGTTCCGTTGAATTTCCATTGTCCGGTCCCTGCCTCTGTCCATGAATTTCGACGAAAGCTCGCCTCTCCGGAAATTCTAGGGCGCGTCCGGCGTCAAAGTCAAAATCGCCGGCTCCACCAAAACACCACGCCGTCGCCGCTTCGCGGCTTACGGGAACTCCCGGGCTGCAGCCCGGGGTCGTATGGGTTCTGCGCCAACCTAGCCGCGAACGCGGCGAATCAAGAGGCGGGTCCCGGAACGCACGACATTTTCGGAACCCCGCCGCCGCCCCACGCCACGGTCACCCGCCGCCTACCCAGTCCCTCCGTACAGCCGCCTCCGGCACTGCGCTTGACGGGTTTTCCCCGCCAGGTCTATGATGGCAGGTTTCGATGGAGTCCCTGTTTCATTCCTGGGTCGAGCGCGATGGGTCTAGACAGCATTGTCGTCCGGGGAGCCCGACAGCACAACTTGAAAAACATCACGGTCGAGATTCCCCGCCGCCGCCTGACCGTGATCACGGGCCTGAGCGGATCCGGCAAGTCGAGTCTGGCCTTCGATACCATTTACGCAGAAGGTCAACGGCGCTACGTCGAGTCCCTGTCTGCCTATGCCCGCCAGTTTCTGGATCAGATGGAACGTCCCGATGTGGATTCCATCGAAGGACTCAGCCCGGCCATCTCGATCGAGCAGAAAACCACAAGCCGCAGCCCGCGGTCAACCGTTGGCACCATCACCGAGGTCTACGACTATCTTCGTCTGCTTTACTCCTCCATCGGCGTCCCCCATTGCCACCGATGCGGTCGATTGATCGCTCGCCAGTCGATGCGGCAGATTCTGGAGCGGGTTCGGGAACTGCCGGCGGGTGAACGAATCATGGTTCTGGCCCCGGTAGTGCGAGGCCGCAAGGGGGAATACCGGCAGTTCCTGGAAGACCTGGCCCGCCAGGGATTTGTCCGGGCCAGGATCGATGGCCAATTGAGGCAGTTGGATGAGGAGATTCACCTGGAGAGGCACAAGAACCATACCATCGAGGTCGTGGTCGATCGCCTGTTGATCAAGCCCGGCATCGAGCGTCGGGTAGAGAGCGCGATTCAGGCGGCCATGAAGTTGACCCGGGGCATCGTGCTGATTGCCGTGGTCAACGGTCAGGAGCGTCTCTATTCGGAAAGGCTGGCTTGCGTCGACTGCGGCATCTCCATCCCGGCGGTTGAGCCCAGGACCTTCTCCTTCAACAGCCGTTATGGAGCCTGCCAGAGCTGTTCGGGCCTGGGCACCCGTTTGGAGCTGGACCCGGCCAAGATTGTTCCGGACCCATCCAAGTCGCTGCTCAATGGGGGATTGGTCCCCTGGAGCAAGGGTTTGCCCGTGAGGCCGAGGCGATTTCTCAAGGGAATCGCTGCCCACTTCAAGGTAGATATGAGCCTGCCCTACCAGGGCCTGCCTTACAAGGTACGTGCTGCCGTCTGGAATGGCGTCGGGGGCTCGGCTGCTCTGGGCTCGGGCATTCTGCAGCAGCTCAAGGAGTGGGGCTACGACGACGCGGCCCATCCGACCCGGCTAAGAGCCTTTCTGACCCCGAGGCCCTGCTCGGCATGCGGGGGAAGGCGGCTGCGACCCGAGAGCCTGGCCATCAAGATGGCTCGGCTGTCCATTGCGGACCTGACCGCGTTTCCCCTGGGGAAGACCCTGCAGGTGATCAGGAACCTCAAGCTGACTCCCCGGGAAGAACACGTCGCCGGCCGAGTGGTTCAAGAGGTGATCGACCGCATCGAGTTCCTGTGCGCGGTGGGCCTGGAGTATCTGACCCTCGACCGTTCCGCATCGACCCTCTCCGGAGGAGAGGCCCAGAGAATCCGGCTGGCCACCCAAATCGGATCCAGGCTGCGGGGGGTGCTCTACGTCCTGGACGAGCCCTCCATCGGGCTGCACCATCGCGACAACC
>JAPOZE010000423.1 GCA_026706225.1 Acidobacteriota bacterium | reverse complement strand
TTCCCCGCCAGGCGGCCAGTGCTCGGGCGGCGCGATAGAGGGTCAGCTCACCCCGGTGGCCGGCCACCTCCAGCCGAAGGCAAAGCTCGGCCATGCCCCGCAGCAACCCGGCATCCACGCCGACCCGGGAGATTCGGGAAAGGGCCGCCTTCAGCTTGCGCCGCAGCTCCTCCTGGAGTAGTTCCGCCCGGGAGCAGAACCCGGCAGGATCCTGTTCGAAGCCGTGGCGCCGTCGCACGATCTCGATGCGCTCCTCCAGGTCGTCCAGGGTCTTGACCTCGACGAACAGGCCGAAGCGGTCCAGCAACTGGGGCCGCAACTCCCCTTCCTCGGGGTTTCCCGATCCGACCAGCACGAAGCGGGCGGCGTGGCTGACCGAGATCCCTTCCCGCTCGACCTGGTTGCGGCCGCTGGCGGCCGCGTCCAGCAGGAGGTCCACCAGGAAGTCTTCCAGCAGATTGACCTCGTCGATGTAGAGAAAACCCCGATGGGCTTGGGCCAGCAGGCCGGGCTGGAACACCTTGGCTCCCCGGTTCAGGGCCTGTTCGATGTCCAGACTGCCGCAGACCCGGTCTTCGGTGGCCCCCAGGGGCAGATCGACCACCGGCACGGCAAAGGTCTCCCGGGGCAGCCGCTTGCTTTTTGCCAGGCGCTGCCGACACTCCTGGCACAGGTCCCGCACCCGCTGGGGGTCGCAGTTGAAGGAACAGCCCTTCACCCGGACCTTGGGAGGCAACAGCTCGGCCAGAGCTCTCACCGCCGTGGACTTGGCGGTTCCCCGGTGACCCATGACCACCACGCCTCCAATTTGGGAGTCGAGGACCGTCAGCAGCAGGGACAGCTTCATGTCCTCCTGGCCGACGATGGCCGAGAAGGGGTAGACGGGGGGCGCAGTTCCGCGGGACACCTTGGCTTTCCGGGACTTGGTCGGGCGAGGTTCAGGCAGGCTCACGTGTCAAGGGGTGTGGCCAGGCCGTCCGGCTCCAGGTGCTTGCGACGGGCCGGGCCGTCCGGGAGGAATCTTCAAGCAGTCGGCGACGCTGCTTGCTGCCTAACCCTAATGGGAGACGGGCGGGCTGTCAAGGCTACGGAGACGATCCAGGAAGGATTGTGGATTGTGGATTTTCGATTTCGGATTTGAGGCCGAATCAGGCTTCATCACTCCCCAATCAACAATCGACAATTCATTAGCGGGCTTCATATCAGGTCGTCGACATCCACTCGCAGGGCAGTGGCTAATCGCTTCAAGGCGTTGATTGAACCAGGTTTTTTTCGGTTCTCTATGGCCGACAGATAAGAGGCCGCCACTCCGGCAGCAGCAGCGAGTTCGACTCCTCTCAAGCCACGGTACTCACGCCAGACTCGCACCGGATTCTCCCCCGCCAGCAGCCGGTCAACCAGCTCGATGGGAACCGATTCCTCGTCGGGATCCTCGAGCACCCGCCGCATGGCGGCAGCGTCCATCGCATCCTCGTCAACAGCGTTGCGTAGCGCCTGATATTCGGAGAGGGGAACGACGACATAGGCTTCGCCAGCCAAGGTGATGGTTTGTGGCTTGGTCACGAGTAGGCGCCTCCACGGGGCAAAATATTGGTAATTCTCAGGATTTGTGCAGGGATATCCAACTGGTACAACACTCGCCAATCACCCACCCGCAGCCGAAATCCCTCGATCCCACGCAATGGCGTCACATTATTGTGCTGCGCCAGGGGATCCGCTGCCACTGCGGCGATCTTGCCCCGGATGATCTGTGCCGTCTTGGCTGGCATACGCGTCAGGCAACGGCGAGCACTCTTGGAAATCATGACCTCAAACACGGTTTGATTATATCCAATTGATAATATATTGTAATCAGAAAATTCTCTGAATGAGACAGACGCAAGACGCCACCCTGGACAGTCACCGGCCCCGGGTAGAGGCTGAAAATCAACCATCACCAACAAAACGACCAGCCCTTTCCTCGGGATTTGGTATTCTCTGCCCGGCGGAGCGGATGCCGCGGGATGGCTGCGGACGAATGGGCCGGTTGCCCGAGAAGAGGAGAATCGCCGATGACAAGGGACTGGGAACTCAGGGATTGCGACCGGGAGTTTTTTGAAAGAGAGCTGCGAAGCTTCGTGCCGGAGAAGATCTTCGACGCCCACGCCCATCTCTACGAGACCTGGCACTGGGGACGCGGCGAGGGTGCGATGCAGGGGCCCAGGGTGGCGACCCTGGCCGAGTTTCGCCGCCTGATGGAGTGGATCACGCCCGGCAGCCATACCACGGCGCTATTTTTCGGAGTGGGCTTCAGCGACGACCGCTGTGGCCCGTCGAACGAGTTCGTGGCGGCTGAGGTGAGCCTGGACCCGGAATGCCGCGGGCAGATGGTGATCTCCCCCCGCATGGATCCCGAGGAGGTCCGGCAGGAGGCCAAGCGGCTGGGCTTTACCGGCCTCAAGGTCTACCACACCTTCGTACAGGGAGAAGTCACCTGGCATGCGGATATCTCCAAGTTTCTCACCGAAGAGCACGTGCGCGTGGCCCACCAGGAGGGCTGG
>JAPOZE010000076.1 GCA_026706225.1 Acidobacteriota bacterium | reverse complement strand
GACCTGTCCGCGGCCGTGAAGCTGACCCGGGGAACCGGTTGCCGGGTGCTGGCGGGGATCGCCAGCTACCTGGGCCGTCAACTGGAGAGCACGGCGACGGCGCCCATGCTCTGGGGCGCGGCATCCCTGGCTTACGACAAGGGAGCCGACGGGTTCGGGCTGAGCACCGGGGGATGGGTGCCGAACGGTTGGCCCTGGACGGCGGCGGAGTACGAAACGCTCCGCTTGCTGAGGCACCCCGAGCTGCTGGCCACCGCCGACAAGAACTATCGGGTCCGTTCTCTGGCCCGTAGCACGGGGGACCCCGAGCCCCTGTTCCCGATTCAGGATCCGATCCTTCCCCAGAGACTGCCCGAGGGGAAGCCCGTAAACCTGCCCCTGGCCGTGGCCGACGACCTGTCCCGCTGGCAGGCCTTGGGAAGGGTCAAATCGGTGCGGCTGCGGGTCCGGGTCACCTCCATCGAGCCCTCCCTGGATCAGATGGCCGTCAGCCTCAATGGCCGGACCCTGCCGGATGCCATCAGGAACGACATCGATCTGCACTTCAGGGTTCTGAAGAACATGGCCATCGGGCCCTACGGCTACATCCTGGAATACCGTCTGCCTCCCGAACACTACCCCAGGAAGGGAACCAACCAGGTCGGCGTGACCCTGGTCAAGCGGGATCCGAAGATCAGTGGACCTGTCAACGTGGTGGATGTGGACTGCCACATCGACTATCGCCACCACCGGAACTTCGAAGACTCGCCCATCCAGTACTGAGGGCTGGGCTGGAAGTTTCGCCGTACCGCTTCCGGGTCAGTCCCGGAATCAGCCCTTCGGTTTGGCGGGTCTGATGACGGGCAGCCGGAACACCAGCCAGAGCGACGCCAGGATGGTGGCGATGGCAAAGCCGAAGCTGGCGGCGAATCCGAACCCGTCGGTGAGGGCTCCGTGGGTGGCGGGAGCCACGCTGGAAGCCAGCGGAGCCAGGGCCATGACGGACATGTTGCGGGCTCCCTCCGCCGCCGGCGAGATGCTGACCACGTAGTTGGGCAGGTAGGCTCCTCCCAGCTCTCCCGCTCCCAGCAGCCCGAAGGAAAGCAGGTAGCCGTAGCCCGGCACCAGCCAGGCCCAGGCGATCCCGGCTCCCACCAGCAGGACCGTGGTGGTCACCGGAGAGCGAATCCCCCTGCGAAGCGCCAGGAATCCCAGCAGGAAGCCGGCCACCGACTTGAATCCGAAGCGAAGGGCCATCACCAGTCCCGAAAACTCCTTGGGCTCCCGTCCCATGGCTACCCTGGTGTAGAGCGAGAGGTTGGGCATGGACGATAGCGAGAAGTACCAAAGCACGTAGGCGATCCAGGTCAGGGCCAGGGGGCGGGAGGAGAAGAAGGCTCCGACGCTGCGCCGGAGGTAGGGCAGCAAGGGCGGGCGCCGCTCCTTTTCCTTGACCGGAACGAGCTGGTAGCGGCTGCTGAGAAAGGAGACCGCGGCCATGCAGGGCACGCCGATTCCGTAGAGGAAGGCGAAGTCCAGGGGATACTCCAGGAAGGGAAGTCCCTGGTTCAGAACGAACTGGGCGCCCAGGGAACCGACCACCGCGGCCAGCGGAGTGAACCCGAAGGCGATGCCGAAGATCCTGGCTCGTCCGGGGGTGGTGGTTCCGCGGCGCAGGCACTGGAAGCCGAAGGCGTGGGCCACCGAATTGGAAACGCCCTGGATCAGGCCCTGGGCCAGAAGAGCGGCAATGCGCACCGCGTTGGAGAGGGGCAGCAGCAGCGTGGTCCCCACCGCGGCCAGTACGGCGGTGCTGATGCCGTAGGACCACACCACGGTGGCCCGTTCCAGGCGATAGGGGATGAGCCAGGAACAGACCAGCGGCCCCAGCCCGCCCAGCAGATGGAGGGATGCGGGCAGGCTGGCAACCGCGTAGCTGGCGCCCAGCTTGTCGCACAGGGCCGCCTGGACAATGCCGATATAGGTCACCGGGGCGGCCAGGTAGATCAGCACGTAGGAGCAGAAGAAGAGGACGCCGTTGCGGCGCTCCATGGCCGGCGTCAACTCTCCCAGTTCCTGCTGCTCGGGGAGATTGTCGGTGGTGTCGGGAGTCGCTCCCGAGGAATCGGAAGGGTCGGTTGTTTGAAACACCCCTGTTTCGTTCCTTATGATCCGCCCGGCAGGGCGGTGGAACTGCCAACCACTGGCCACTGGCCACTGATCACTGACCACTGATCAGGGCTTGGGCAGCACGAATCCTCCATCCACCCGCAGGCAGCTTCCGGTCATGTAGGAGGAGTCCTCTTCCGAAACCATGAACAGGACCGCCTTGGCCATCTCTTCGGAGGTGCCCAGGCGACCCATCAGCAGCTTGCCGCCCCGTTCCCTGATCTGCTGGTCCGAGGCGTAGGCCCGTTCTCCGGGGGTGTCGATCCAGCCGGGCTCCAGGACGTTCACCCGGATCCTGTATTGGGCCAGTTCGGCCGCCCAGGTCGCCGACATGTGGTTGATGGCGGCCTTGGCGCCGTTGTAGGCGGTGGAAAGGGCGTAGGGTCGAAAGG
>JAPOZE010000140.1 GCA_026706225.1 Acidobacteriota bacterium | reverse complement strand
TGCGGCGCTTGAAAATGTCGTTCAGAACCGACATCCGCTGGTGGGGTTTCTGAGAATCCCGGACCTTTTCGATCTCCTCGGCGCTGAGATAGTCGATGGCGCGGGCATGGAGCCCAGCGGCCCCCGGCAGCAGCCAGGTCCAGACCGCCGCCGCGGCCGCCCAGCCGAGCCAACGGTTCCGATGTCGCCGGAAAAGACCGGCGCCCGCCCGATGGAATCCTGTTCTCATGGTCCAATCCGGCAGGGGGAAGGGTCCTCGGCTGTCCCGGTCCGCCCGGACCCGCCAGACCCGCCGTTCGAACGGCCCGCGTTGTCGGATCCGAACAGCGCCGCAATCATGCGCTGCTTGACGGCTTCGGCGCAGGCGATGGTGCGGTCGATCACCTGTTGCCGGTCAAAGGGGTAGCGGTCCCTCAGGTCGGCCAGTTGCCGGAGCTGCTTTCTCAGGGAAATTTCCAGGTGCTTGAAACCGCCGGGCTTGCGCTGCGGGTCCCGTTTCGAGTCCTTCAGAACCTGCTCGGCCCGGCCGACGGTGCCGGCGTACCGCTCCAGGATGCGATCGGCTTCGGAGTAAAGGCCCCTTCTGGCCCTGCGGCTGACCATTTCCAGGTCCATGGCCGACATCCTGATCAGGATCTTCACCTTCTTGACGCTGTTTCCCTGCCGCTTCAGTTTGGCCTGCTGTCCCTGGTACTTGCGCTCCAGCTTGATGTCCAGGGCGAGGAGGGGGGCTGCCAGGGACAGGACCACCAGACAAGCCGGAAGAAACCGGAACCAGCGCCGCGAGCGCCTACCCTTCGAGACCGGATGGCGCCGCCTTGAGGGTGGGGGCGCGCCGTAAGTGGTGGCCATCACGTTCAAGTCACCTTCTCCCTGCCCTCTTCTTCAGGCCCTTCAGCCTCTGACCAACCTGAAAGCTCTCCCGGTCGTGCCGCCCCTGGTCCAACTCGAGAAACTTCTCATACAGCGGGATGGCCTTACCATAGTGCCTCAGCCTGTCGTAGGCAACTCCCAGGTAAAAGTAGGTCATGGCCTCCTCCGGCTGCAGTTCCCGATAGCGGTCCAGCAGGGGGATGGCCCGGCCGAAGTCTTCCTGCTTCAGGTAAATGGCGGCGAGCTTGTTGTAGCACTGGGCGCAATCGGCATCCAGATGCAGAGCCTGAGCCAACCGCTTTCCGGCAGGCTCCAGCCGGTCGGCTTGCAGGTGCAGCGATCCCAGCAGAAAATAGCGTTCCGGATTGACGGAGCCGGGCAGTCCCTTCTCCAACAGGGCCACGGCCTCGTCGAACTGCTCCAGCCGAACATGGAGCTTGGCAATCTGCAGGGAGAGCTTCTCTCTCCGCCCAGGGTCGGGTTGCCGCTCCAGAGCGATTTCAAGCGCCTGGATGCCCCGGTCGTAGTCCTTGCGATCCACCCGCATCCAGCCGATGGTCTCGTGCAGCTCCGGTCCCGCCGAGGGAGCGGCCGCCAGACGCTCCAGGTATGGCAGGGCCTTTTCCTCCTGACCCATCTCCAGGTACAGGGCCGCCAACTGGCGGTCGCTCGCTTCCATGTCGGTCGCATGGGGCCGGGAGGCCATGACGTGCCTGGCGGCTCCGCCATAGTCCTTTTTCCCCAGATAGACGGAGACCAGCGCCGCGTGGATGAGGGCTTGCTCGTCCCCGGCCCGGGTCAGATCCAGCGCCTGCCTGTAGCTGGTTTCCGCCTCCGTCAGGTTGTCCCGCAAGCGGTGGACTTCTCCCGCCAGGAAGAAGGGCCGCCAGCTTTCCGGGTTCAGGACCTGGGCCCGTTCGAAATGGACCAGGGCCTGACCCGGGTTCTTGCGGTTGAACCAGATCACCCCCAGGTTCATCTCCGCTTCCCACAGGTCGGGGTCGTTCTTCAGGGCTTCCCTGTAGGAGCCGATGGCCTCCTGGACCTGGCCGGCTTCGTACTGGGACAGTCCCAGGCCAAACCAGGCCACCGGATTGTGAGGATCCTCGATCAGGGCCAACTGGTAGGCCGAGATGGCTTGCAGGTACTCCCGGGCCTGGCGGTGACCCTCGGCCAGGCCGAGATAGTCCAGCTCGGCTTCTTCCGGCTCGAGGGTCTCCTGTGCCGCTTTTCCGGGGGCCGGGGGATTCCAGGCCGGACCGGCCGCACCAGGGTGGGCCGGCAGCACCCACCCGGGCAGCATCGCCCAGAGACAAAGCAGTCCGGCGGCAGGCGCCCGAGGGAGGCCCGGCCTCTGTCGATTGTCAGGGGCGAACGCCATTCAGTTTACCCTTCGGCCGTTACCGGCAAGCACTTCCTTCAGGAACCGGCCGGTGTGGCTCCCCGTGGCGGCGGCCACCCGCTCGGGGGGTCCGGCAGCCACCACCGTGCCTCCCCGATCGCCTCCCTCCGGTCCCAGGTCGATGATCCAGTCGGCCGTCTTGATCACATCCAGGTTGTGCTCGATGACCAGGATGGTCGCCCCGGCCCGCACCAGGCGGCGAAAGGCCCGCAGCAGCTTGTGGACGTCGTCGAAATGCAGACCGGTGGTGGGTTCGTCGAACAGGTAGAGC
>JAPOZE010000144.1:868-2549 GCA_026706225.1 Acidobacteriota bacterium | reverse complement strand
CTTTCTGTTCAGTCCGTCCAGGTCCCCCAAGATTTCGGAAATTCGCCACCAGTTTCTACACTTCCTGCTGGATCCCTTTGCCGCCAGGTATCCGCTGCCCGTTGAGCAGAGAAAGGTGCTGACCGAGATCATGCTGGCCGGGAGTGAGCATCGGGAGACTGCCGGGCAGGGGGTGCAGGAGATGGTTACCGAAAGCCTGATCAAGGCGGTGGAGATGAGGCTCGATCGCTTGCCGCAGGAGGAGGCCGAGGCGTCCTTGAATGAGGCGGTTCGCTCGGGTGCCCTGCTGTGCCCCCATTTTTTTTCTGCCCTGCAACGGTTTGAGAAGGAATTCGAAGGATTTCAACTGTATTACCGAACGCTGGTCTCGGGGATCGACATTGACGCGGTTTGGGCTGACCGGCAGGCGGCAGGCAGTTCAACACCCCGGGAGACGGCCCCGGTGAATCGGCTGACGGAAGTGGAGCGCCTGATTCGCCAGGCCAGGTCCAGCCTGGGAAGCGACGAGTTGGAGCGGGCCGCGGAGCTGTTCAACCTGGTGTTGGACCGGCACGACTCCCGTAGCGGCGAGGCCTTGTACGGATTGGGCATCGTGGCCGTCAGCCGCGGTGACAAGATTGCGGCCAGGGACTATTTCGGCAGAACGGTGGCCTCGGAGTCCTGTCCGGACTCGATCAAGGTTTGGGCTTACATCTATCTGGGCAGACTTTTTGATCTGGACGACGACCGGGAGGAGGCAATTTTGCAGTACCGGGCTGCCGTTGCCCTGGGAGACGATACACGGGGCGCCCAGGCCATTGCCCGGAGCGGGTTGCTGGAACCCTTTCAACCCAAGTGAGGTAGAGTCATTCCGGCCATGGAACAGGGACTCGAGAAGCTGGAGGAGCGAATCGGGCACGCATTCAAGGATCGGTCCCTGCTGCTCAGAGCCTTGACCCACAGTTCCTTTGCCAATGAATGCCCGCTCGAGCAGGGAGACAACGAGCAGTTGGAGTTTCTGGGAGATACCATTATCGGCTTCGTGGTTGGCGAATATCTGATGGTGAATCACCCCGATTTCTCCGAGGGCCGACTTTCCAAGCTCAGAGCCCAGTTGGTCAGTTCCGGCAGTTTGTTTCGCTCGGCCTCCGCCCTTCAACTGGGCCGATTCCTCAGGTTGGGAAAGGGCGCAGAGAAAAGCGGCAGCCGCGAGAAACAGGCAGTGCTGGTGGATGCGACCGAGGCTCTGGTGGCGGCCCTGTATCTGGATGGAGGGATGGACGCAGCCCGCAGGTTCGTACTGAAGCAGTTGGAAGAGGATTTAGAGGACATCCGGTCGGGGCGCTTCGTTTCCTGCGATTACAAGTCCAGGCTGCAGGAGAAGCTGCACTCGCTCCGCCAGGCGCCGCCCGAATACTCGATCATCGACGAGTCCGGTCCCGGTCATCGACGACAGTTTTCCGTGCGATTGACCATCGGGGGCGAGCCGGCGGCTCGGGGTCAAGGTGCAACCAAGAAGAGCGCGGAGCAGGACGCGGCCCGCCAGGTCCTGGAAAGAGTAGAGCCACAGCCAACCTCGGGAGCCTTTTGCAAAATTCCGCAGGTAGTTGAATAGTCCCCAGCGCTGCAGGACGGATTTTGCAAAAGGCCAATGGGAGAATTCCCTTATCGTGGAGAACGTGAATTCAAATAACGCCGATCA
>JAPOZE010000144.1:0-830 GCA_026706225.1 Acidobacteriota bacterium | reverse complement strand
TGGAAAACCGGAATTCCAATAACGCCGATCCCCCACCCAGGCAATCGACCCTGCGTGAATATTTCGAAAGTTTCGTGGTGACCATCGTTCTGGCGCTTTTCGGAACGACCTTCGTGGTTCAGGCATTCAAGATTCCGACGCCCTCCATGGAGGACAATCTTCTGGTTGGGGACCACCTTCTGGTCAACAAGTTCGTCTATGGCCATCCGGGAGGATGGCTGAAACCGCTGCTTCCGTTCCAGCAGGTGAAGCACGGCGACGTCATCGTCTTCCGCTACCCTGAAGATCCCTCCAAGCACTACGTCAAGCGGGCCATCGGGCTGCCGGGGGATCGCATCCGTATGCAAAATCAGCGCTTGTACCGGAACGGCAGGCACGTGGCCGAGCCCTATGTGTTCCACAAGCGTCCGGGACGTAACGACGTGGAAATCAGAGATACCTTTCCGCTTAGCGAGGACCAGATCAATCGCTTCGCCGACTACAATCAGGCCCGTGACATTCACCTGGCCTACCGGTATTTCAAGGAATTTACCGATGGCCGGGACGTCGTGGTCCCTCCCGGACGATACTTCGCCATGGGCGACAACCGGGACAATAGCGCTGACAGCCGGTATTGGGGATTCGTGCCTCGAAAAAACATCGTGGGCAGAGCATTCATCATCTATTGGTCGTTCGAGACGGGGCCCAGGCAACACCTGCAGGATTCGCTTTCAGATCGAACCGGTCGGTTTGCGGATGTCCTGTTGAACTTTTTTCGCAAGACCCGTTGGAATCGGACTTTCAAGCTGGTGGGATGAGAACGGGAAGCGGCAGGCAACGGATGGGGAGAA
>JAPOZE010000384.1 GCA_026706225.1 Acidobacteriota bacterium | reverse complement strand
TCGGCGATGTTCAGCTTGGCCATGAGCTTGAGGCGGGAGATGACGGCGGCCTTCAGCCGGGGGGAGGGGGAGTCCATGGTGTGCAGGATGCCGTCGATCCGGTAGCGCACCCGGAAGTCCTTCTCGAAGGGCTCCAGGTGGATGTCGCTGGCCCGGCGCTCCACCGCCCGCGAGATCATCTGGTTGACCATGCGGATCACCGGGACCTCGGAGGCCATGTCCCGAAGCTGCTCGATGTTCTCGGCGATGCCCTCGGCCTCTTGGGGAGCTTCGCCCGACTCCTGCACCGCCTTGTCCCACTCGTCCGATCCCCCGTAGAGCCGTTCCAGGGCCTCGTCGATGTCGGCTTCCCGCCCCAGGAACACCCGCACCTCCAGCCCGGTGAACATGCGCAGGGAGTCCAGGGTGTCCTGGTCGGAGGGGTCGGCCATGGCCACCGCCAACACTCCGTCCTGCTGGTCCAGGGGCAGGATGCGGAACTGGCGCAGGAACTTGGGCGACAGCTTCTCGACCATCAGGGGCACGGCCGGAAAGTCCTGGGCCGGGATGAGCTCGGTCCGGTGCTGGGCCGAGAGGGAGGCCAGCAGGTCCTGCTCGGAGAGGTATCCCAGGTCGAGCAGGATGCGGCCGATCTTGTCGCGCCGCTCCCGCTGCAGGGCCAGCCCGTTCTGAAGCTCCGGGGGGGAGATCAGGTTGCGGTCCATCAGGATGCGTCCGATAAGCTTGCGAGTCGCCATTGATTCTTGCTCGGAACCGGCCTAGAACTGGCTGATCTTGACCTGGCCGACCAGCTCTTCCATGGTGATCCTCCCCTGGCGGTAGTCGTCGACCGATCCCGCGCTGGCCTTGAGGATCAACTGGGAGGGATAGGGCCTGCCGGGGTCGGCCACGCCGTTGTAGAGGTGGACGATCACGGCCAGGGTGTGGGAGGGCTTCAACTGCTCCAGCAGGGAGCCGTGTTCGGCCACGGCCTGGCGGAGATTCTCCTTGAGGCGGTCCACCCGCTCCAGGGCCGACTGGTAGGCCTGCTCCAGCTCCTGGCGGCTGTAGGGGCTGGAACTGAAGGGCGTCAGGGGGCGGATGCGGTAGAGGCTGGCCTCGGTGGAGAAGACGGCCCCGTAGCCCTCCAGATAGGCGCCCCTGGGGGTGCTGAGAACGGTGCTGCGCAGGTCCTGCCGCAGGGCGTTCTCGATGACCGCCTGGAACTGCTCGATCTGGCCTCGGAGCCGGGCGCGATCGACGGGGGCGGGGGGTTGGGCTTCCGCCTCGGGTCCGGCCTCGGGGGCCGGGGTCGCGGTTTCGGTCTCGGCTTCGGCGGGCGCGGGCGATCCGGCCGGGTCGACGGGTCCTGGGGCCGCCGGCCCGGAAAGGGTCCAGCCAAGCGCCAGGATCAGGATGGTAAGAAGTGTCTTGCTCATAGTGCTGCTCCTCGATTTGCCTCTTGCTTCGGCCGGATCTATCGGGCCACCGCATCCGGGGGACGGGGCAGGTAGCGGTCGGCCACCGAGCTGATCAGCACCTCGTTGCGGGCCGTCTCCTGGCGCATGGCTTCCTGCAGCCTCACCAGGTAGCTCAGGTCGGCGTTGACCTGCCTGAGGTCCACCGAACGCTGCCGGGTCCACTGGGACTCGGCTCCGGCCACGGCCTTTCGGAGACGGGCCTCCCAGGTCTCCTCCAGTTGGGCGACCGTCCGGTCCACCAGGCGGCGGACGCGGGCCTCGACCAGGGCGGCGGAATCGCCGTCGGGCGCCGCTTGCCGGATGACCGGGGGCGGAATCTCGGGTCCGAAGGCGAGCGTGAAGCTTCCCTGCCCGATCTGCACGCGGGCGTTCAGAAAGGAGAGGGTCCCCAGGAAGACCACCAGGCAGGCGGCCGCCGCCAGGCCCAGCCAGGCCATGCGGGGCGGTTGGCCCCAGCCGAACCCGAAGCGGCCGGCAACGGCGGCCCTCCCCGGCAGACCGAAGGTCAGGGGCTCGGGGATGGGTTCCTCGGGCCAGGCGGACTTGAGGACCGAGGCCGTCCGTCCCAGCAGTTCCAGCTCCTTGCGGCAATCGGCGCAGTCGGCCAGATGTTTCCGGAGCTCCCCGGCCAGTCGGGGATCGAGTTCCTCCCCGATCGCCTCGGGAAACAGTTCCCGGCACCGTTCACAGTTCATGATTTCCTCCCTGGTTCTTCGTTCAGGATGGTCTTGAGCCGGCTCAGCCCCAGGTACATCCGGGACTTGGCGGTGCTCAGCGGACACCCTGCAATGCCTGCAATCTCATCGAAGCGGAGCCCCTCGAACACCTTGAGCACCACCGCCTCCCGCTGCTCGAAGGAGAGACGGTCCAGCGCCCCTTCCACCAGCAGGCGAAGCTCGGCGGGCTCCATCTCCTGCAGGTCTCCCAGGCGGGCCGCCGACCGCTCCGGCGGAAGGGCGTCCAGGCCCTGGGGGTCCGGTCCTTCCCCGTCCTCGGCCCGGCGCTGCCTGGTGCGAAAGTGGGCCAGGCAGTTGTTGCGGGCGATGGTGAACAGCCACCCGGCGAACCGGGCGGGGTCCTGGAGTCGGTCGAGCTG
>JAPOZE010000516.1 GCA_026706225.1 Acidobacteriota bacterium | reverse complement strand
GAGATCGTGGCTGCCATGCGCGGGTTTCACGGCAAGACCTTCGGGGCTCTGAGCGCCACCTGGAGCAAGAACTATCGACTTCCATTCGAGCCCCTGGTTCCGGGGTTCACCCACGTTCCCTTCAACCATCGCCAACGAGCCTGCGAAGCCGTCAGCCGGCGAACGGCGGCGTTCCTTGTGGAAGTCGTCCAGGGGGAGGGAGGAATCCGGCCCGGCACCCTGGATTTCCTGCTGGATGTGCAGGACCGCTGTAACGAAACCGGGGCCCTGTTGATTGTCGACGAAGTGCAGACAGGATTCGGCCGAACCGGCCGCATGTTCGCCTCGGAGCACTTCGATCTGTTCCCCGATCTGTTCTGCATGGCCAAGTCCATGGGCGGGGGACTTCCCATGGGTGCCACCGGAATGAGTCAGGAGGTGGCCACCGGACTCTTCAAGCTGGCCCACAGCTCCACCTTTGGAGGAAATCCCCTGGCCTGTGCCGCCGCCAACGCGGCCATTGGCTACCTGGAGGACTTCGAGCTGCCCCAGCGGGCGCACAAGCTCGGAACGCAGTTCATGCAGCGACTGAGGGCCATCGGTTCCCCTCGAATTCGCGAGGTGAGAGGCCTGGGATTGATGGTTGGAGTCGAGCTCAAGGAAAAGAGCGGTCCCTACATCCTCAAGCTGATGGAACGAGGAGTGCTGGCGCTGGCCGCCGGCCCGACGGTGATTCGCTTCCTCCCTCCCCTGGTTATCGAAGAGAAGGACCTGGATCGAGTCGTCGAGTTGACGGCCGAGGTTCTGCAATAGATGGCCGATTCCGAACTGCAGTTGCTGCAGCAGATGTTGCGCATCCCCAGCCCCTCCGGCCGGGAATCCCGGCTGGCCCGCTTTTTGGTCGACACCATGGCGTCCATGGGGTTTCGCTCCTACCTGGATGGGGTGAGCAACGCCATTGGAATCGCCGGGGACGGGCCCAGGACCATCGTGCTGCTGGGACATATCGACACGGTGGCGGGAGATCTTCCCGTCAAGGTCGAAGACGGCCGAATCTATGGCAGGGGCTCGGTGGACGCCAAGGGCCCCATGGCCTGCTTCATCGCCTCAACCGGGCGTTTGCTGCAGGAGCTCGACGGCCAGGGGAAAAGGATCGTGATTGTGGGCGCCGTGGAGGAAGAGGCGGCCACCTCTCGCGGCGCCCGGCAAGCCCTTTCCGACCTCGATCCACCCGACTATTGCGTGATCGGGGAGCCCAGCGGCTGGAACGCGGTGACCCTGGGGTACAAGGGCCGACTGCTGGTGGACTATCGGCTGCAGGTTCCGCTCAGTCACACCGCCGGTCAGGAGCGATCGGCCTGCGAGCAGGCGGTTGACTACTGGTCCGAGGTAGGGTGCTGGTGCGACCGGTTCAATGCGGGGAAGTCGCTTTTCGGCAGTCTGCAGGCCTCCCTGCGCTCTTTCAATTCCAGCAGTGACGGCATCCATGAAACCGTCGACCTGCGACTGGGATTCCGCATCCCGTTGGACTTCTCCCTGCAATCCCTGGAAGATTTCCTGTCGGGGACGGCCAAACCGGCCCAAGTCTCGTTTTCGGGACGGGAAGCAGCGGTGAGGCGGGACAAGTCGAACCCACTGGTCCGGTCGTTCCTCAGATCGATTCGCGATTTTGAGGGCCGGCCGAAGTTCAAGCTCAAGACCGGGACCGCCGACATGAACGTGGTGGCGCCCTTCTGGAAGTGCCCCATGGTGGCCTATGGGCCCGGTGATTCCAGCCTGGACCATACGCCCCGGGAACACCTCGAGATTGCCGAGTACAGACGGTCAATCGACGTGCTAGAATCCGTTTTACGACTTCTGTAGCGGCACCGCAGAGGTGCATTCCTTCCGCGAGGGTGGCCGGTGACCGATCCAGTCGTGGGAACAGCCGAGGTCTTGACCAGCCCCGAGGTGACCGCCAAGGAGCGTCGGCTCGGCGCGATTCTGAGGGAGCTGGAATCGGTGGTGGTGGGCTTTAGCGGAGGGGTGGACAGTGCCTACCTGGCCTACATGGCCAACCGGGTTCTGGGCGACAAGGCGCTCTGCGTGACCGCCGTCAGCCCTTCCTATCCCGCATTCCAAAGGAAGGAAACGGTAGAATTCGCCCTTCGCTTTCAGCTCCGCCACCTGGAGATCTTCACCGACGAAGTGGAGGATTCCCGTTACCGGGAGAACTCTCCCGATCGCTGTTATTTCTGCAAGAGCGAGCTGTTTTCCAGGCTTCAGGCGCTGGCCCGCCAGAGAGGCTTCCGGGCGGTGGCCGACGGAACCAACCGGGACGATCGAAGCGATTTTCGGCCCGGGCGGCGCGCTGCCCGGGAATTCCTGGTCTGCAGCCCCCTCTCGGATGCCGAAATGAACAAGGTCGAAATCCGGGAGTTGTCCAGGCGGGCCGGCTTGCCTACCTGGAACAAGCCGGCCTTGCCTTGCCTCTCGTCCCGTTTTCCCTACGGCACTTCCATTACCCCGGAGAAGCTGTCGATGGTGGAGCGCGGCGAGGAGATCCTGCGGCACTTCGGGTTCAGGGTTTTTCGGGTGCG
>JAPOZE010000665.1 GCA_026706225.1 Acidobacteriota bacterium | reverse complement strand
GGCGCGTCGAAGGATTCCATCAGCGGCATGCTCAGAGACCGTCGCTGAAAGATGTAGACGCTTCGCTTGCGGCCCCGGGGGCCGGACATGGTCTCCCAGGTGTTGGTGCCCTGAACCTTCTGGGCTTCGTCAAGCCCGGGGGGCAGGGGAGGAAAGACGGGAGGCCCGCCGCGGTCGCCGTTGAGCCTGCCGCTGGCCGTCAGGATGCTGTCCCGGACGGCTTCCCCCTCCAGGCGGCGCCTCTGGAAGCGCCACAGGGTTCGATTCTGCGGGTCGATCCGGGCGGCCTCGGGATCGGAGTGCAGCGAAGACCGGCGGTAGGCGCCGGAAATCACCATGAGTCGATGCATGGACTTGAGACTCCAGTTTCGCTCCACCAGCTCGCGCGACAGCCAGTCCAGCAGGCGGGGATGGGTGGGGGGCGACCCGTTCTTGCCGAAATCGCTGGGCGTGTCCACGATGCCCCTCCCGAAGTGCCACTGCCAGAGACGATTCACCATCACCCGGGCCGTCAGGGGATTTTCGGGGCTGGCGATCCACTTGGCCAGTGCCAGTCGCCGGCCCCGGGTCGGGTAGCGTCCGAAGGGATCCCGGTCGATCGGGGCCGGTCGGGAGTGGCCCTCGATGGCGCTGGGGAATCCCGGTTCCACCGGTTCTCCCTTGCGGTTCCAATGGCCCCGCTCCAGGACGTAGGTGGTGGAGACGTTGGGGCCGTAGGGAGGGCCGTCGGCATTTCTCAGGGACATGGCCAGCGGCTTGCGTCGCTCGATGGCGTTCTTGAGCCGAAGAACACCGTGCCTGAAGTCGTTGAACCGCCGGTGTTCTTCCATGGAAAACTGCCGGTAGCCCTGGTCGTCCCGGATGGCTTTCTTCAGGTCCTTGAAGGTGGGCGGTTCGGGTTCCGGGGAGGCCAGGCGGTCGCGGGCGGCTTCCATCCTGTAGGCTTTCAGTCGCTCCAGCAGCGGTTCGTAGAAGAGGGCGAAAGACTTTTCGGTGGTCTGCAACTGTTGTTCCAATGCGGTCCGCTCCCGCTCCCATCGCTCCTTGCGGGCCGGATTGACGAAAACGGCGGGTTGCGGGCCTCCCAGTTGCTGGATGTCCCCGGGGCGCGGGGGGTCGATCTGCACCGTGGCGAAAAAGGCCTTGAGCCGGTAGAAGTCCCGGGTGGGCAGCAGGTCGTACTTGTGGTCGTGGCACTGGGCGCAGCCCACCGTCAGCCCCAGAAAGACGGAACCGACGGTGGAGGTCATTTCGCTGAGCAGGACGTGCCGGTCCTCTTCGCCGCGGGGCTCGGTGAAGGGGGCCAGACGCAGAAAGGTCAGGGCCACCACCGATTCAGGATCCGGAGGCGGCAGCGCTGCGGCCGACATCATCTCGAAGAACTCGTCCCCGGCCAACTGTTCCTTCACGAACAGATCGTAGGGCTTGTCGGCATTGAAGGCATCGATGACGTAGTCCCGGTAGCGCCAGGTGTGGTAGTACTCCGGATCGCCTTCGTAACCGTTGGTGTCGGAGTAACGGGCCAGGTCCAGCCAGTGGCGCCCCCAGCGCTCCCCGTAGCGCGGATCGGCCAGCAGACGGTCGACCAGGGCTTCATAGGCGTTGGGGGAGGGATCGTCGGCAAAGGCCTCCACCTCGTCCGGCTCGGGCGGCACCCCCAACAGGTCGAAGAACAACCTTCGGATCAGGGTCCGGCGGGAGGCAGGAGGAGCGGGTGAGAGTTCCTCCTCCTGCAGGCGTTCCAGAATGAAGGAATCGATGCCGTTCCGGATCCAGGGCGAGCCCCGCACCTCGGGGGGCGGCCCGGCAGCGGATTTGACGTAGGCCCAGTAGGGCTCCGCCGGCGATTCCGTCCGGGGAGTAGCTGAGAGACCGCCGATCCACTGCTCGATGAGTTGAATCCGGTCTTCGGAAAAGGCTCGGCCCAGCGGCATCCTCGGCTCTATCTCGCCGCGCAGCACCTGTATCAGGGGGCTCTGCTCGGGGGCTCCCGGCATGACGGCGGCCCCGTGGCGCGCGCCTCCCGTCAGCACCGAGTCCAGGCTTTCCACCGAAAATCCGCTGGTTCGGGTGTGCCGGTCGTGGCAGGGAAGGCAGTTCTCGTGCAGGACCGGCATCACCTGGTCCTCGAAGTCCACGGCGGCCTGGGCCGGTACCCCGGCCATCAGCAGCAGGGTCGCTCCCAGGCAGGCTCCCGGCAACCTGTTGCGGGCTGTCCGAAACGGACCGGAATGTGGCGATGGCCTGTCCATGCGCATTCCCTGCGGCCGCCCCTGCCCCGGGCGCAGAGCCGAAGCCGTGGATTGAAGGATGAACCAGAATATACAGGAGCCCCGGATCAATGTCACTCCCTTTGAGACCCGCTCGCTGAAACTTTTCATCCGACTGCCACCAGGATCAGGCCGATGAGGAGAATCAGCAGGCCAATGGCCTTGGGGAGGGGAAGCGGCTCCTTGAGCCAGAAGATGCCGAGCAAAGCGCCCAGCGGAATGCTGATCTGGCGGAAGGCCACCACGTAGCTGACGTTGTGGCTCCAGGTCATGGCGGCCAGGATGAGCA
>JAPOZE010000064.1 GCA_026706225.1 Acidobacteriota bacterium | reverse complement strand
GGGCGCGGCATCGGCTGGGGACACACCAGGAGCCGCGACCTGGTGAATTGGGAGCACTTGCGTCCCGTTCTGATGCCGCCGGAAGGCGCCAGGCTGGAAGCCTCCGGCAGCGCCATCATCCGAAAGGACGGCAGTCCCATCCTCTTCTTCGCCCATACGCCCATGGATCTCTCCAAGAACAAGCGCGAGCAGTGGGCGGCCGAGCCGCTCGATGAGGACCTCGTGGTGTGGCGCAGGTTCGACATCGGCCTGGCGGCGGGAAAGAGCGGGATTCCCGAGGACGTCAGGGCCAACTGGGCCGACATGTTCGTGTTTCAGGTGGGAGAAGGCGTCTTTGCCACTTTCAAGGAAACCGACGGGCTGATCTGCAAGGCGCAAAACGATCGACTCACCGCCTGGGAAGCGGTGGGCACGGTCGCGGGGGTCGACGGCGAATGCCCCAATCTCTTTTCGCTGGACGGCCGCCAGGTGCTGATCCGCTCCACCTATCCCATCAGCTACCTGATCGGCGACTTCGACCCGGACGCCATCGCGCTGGCCCTCGAGACCCCACCTCGCGTTCTGGACCACGGCTATGGCGGCGAGGAGATGCCGACACCCTTGCACCGGGGTCTCTACGGCACCACGGTGTTCACCGACCAGGCCGGTCGCACCATCCTGCTGGGATGGGTGAGCGGTTTCAAACCCAATCGCGGCTGGAACGGCTGCATGTCCCTGCCCCGCCTGCTGAGCCTGGATCAGGACGATCGACTCATCCAGACTCCGGCGCCGGAACTGGAACAACTGCGGGGAAGACATCTGAAGCTGGAGAATCTGAGCCTGGCAGACGAGTTGAAAGTGGTTGAGAGCGCCGGCGGGGACGCGCTGGAGATCAAGGCCGAATTCGCCCCGGGAGATGCCGGAGCCTTCGGGCTGAAGGTTCGCTGCAGCCGCGACGGGCGGAATGGCATTTCATTGCGCTACAGCGATGGAACTCTGAACGTGGCGGGAACCGAGGTGCCCCTGGAGATCAATTCCCGGACACTCAAGTTGCACCTTTTTCTCGACAAGTCCGTCCTGGAAGTGTTTCTTGACGAAGGACGCACCGCGGTCACACGGGTCAACTACGCGCCGGCGGAAGATCTCGGTATCGCTGTCTTTGCCGAAAACGGCGCCGCCGAGCTGAAATCGCTGGACGTGTGGTCCATGAACTCGATCTGGTGATTTTTTGAAGTTTGAAGTTTGAAGGGGGGAAGGATGAAGTGTGAAGGGTGCAGGGTGAAGGGGGAAGGGTGAAGTTTGAAGGGGGAAGGGTTTTTGGTTCGATGCGTTCAGCGTCTTGTTCATCTCGGGGAAGTCATACAGATAGTGCAACCGGGGCATCAGGTGCTTGCCGGACCTTGTCTTGGCAACAGGGATAGGGGTAAAATTGATTTTCCTATTCCGGCTTGGTTCCGCAATTGGCTCAATCAATCATTAATCCCCGTGGACCCAAAAAAGTGACCGTGTCGGTAAGCATTTCTACCCGAAAATCGCCGGGCCTGGCTCTTCTGCTGCTGGGGGGACTCCTCTCGACCGCCTCCGGGTCTGCGGCCACCGATGCCGACGCGCTGCAACCCCCGGTTCTCAAGCCTGCCGAGGTCGAGTTCTTCGAATCCAAGATCCGCCCGCTGCTGGTTGAACGCTGCTACGCCTGCCATTCGGCCGAGCCCGCTCCCATGGGGGGATTGCGTCTGGATACCCGGGAGGGATGGGCGATCGGGGGGAGCCGGGGCCCCGCCATTGTTCCCGGCAACCCCGCCGGAAGTCTGCTGATTCAGGCCGTCAATTACCAGGACCCCAACCTGTCCATGCCGCCCGAGGGGACCCTGCCACCGGAGGAGATCGAACTGCTGGAGCAGTGGGTGGGGGTCGGGGCTCCCGACCCCAGGAGCGACGCTTCCGGAGCCACGCCGGTCCAGGATTCCATCGACCTGGAGGAGGGGCGCAAGTTCTGGTCCTTTCAGCCCCTGGCTCAACCGGCCCTTCCCGCCGTGGAGGACCAGGGCTGGATCCGTTCTTCCCTCGACCGCTTCGTGCTGGCCCGCCTGGAGGAGAAGGGACTCGAATCGGTGGGCCCGGCCGGCCGGCGCACCTGGCTTCGCCGGGTCACCCTGGACCTGACCGGTCTGCCTCCCTCCCCGGAAGAGGTCGAGGCCTTCCTGGGAGACCCCTCGCCCCAGGCCCATGAAACCGTGGTCGACCGCCTGCTGGCCTCTCCCCACTACGGGGAGCGCTGGGCTCGATACTGGCTGGACCTGGCCCGCTACGCGGAAGAACAGCGCGCCAACAACCATAGTCGCAAGGCCTTGCCCTACGCTTACAAGTATCGGGATTGGGTGGTTGGAGCCATCAATCGGGATCTGGGCTATGACCAGTTCATCATGCAGCAGATCGCCGGGGACCTGATGAGCGGTGTGGGCATGGAAGGGTGGAGCGCCCTGGGTTTCCTTTCCCTGGGTCCCATCTACGAATCCGATGGCGGTGGCAAGGAGAGCAAGCTGCGCCACCGCTACGACACCATGGATGACAAGATCGACACCA
>JAPOZE010000297.1 GCA_026706225.1 Acidobacteriota bacterium | reverse complement strand
CCAACTCGACTCTTGGCAACATCACCTACAAAGGGGATTTCATGGGGGGAGGCTCTTACAATCTTTCCAGCTACGACGGTCAGATTTCGGTCATCTGCGACGAGGAAGCTTCGGTGGAGCTGGAAGCCCGGACGGTCAAGGGAAGCATCAAGACCGACCTTCCCATCAAGTCCAAGAAACACCGGCGGCTGTGGCGTGACCGCCATTCGCTATTGGGCACCCTGAACGAAGGATCGGCAACCGTGCAGCTCTCTACCTTCAGTGGCCCGATCCAGATCAAACGCCAGTCTTCAGAAGAAGAGTTCTAGCCCCCGTTTCTCCAAACCCGCTGAACTTTACTGAAGGCAAGCCCAAGCCCTCTTGGGCTATTTTTTTTGAGGTATGGAAAGAGACCGTGTCTTTCTGGTCGGTTTCATGGGTTCGGGGAAGTCGACTGTAGGACCGTTGCTGGCCAAGCGCCTCGGATGGCCTTTCCTGGACCTGGACTCCATGATCGAGGGCTCCTTCGGTGGTCCCATCCACCGAATCTTTGCACAGCACGGCGAACCCTGCTTCCGCCGGATGGAACGCGATGCCTTGAGGGATCTGGGGCGGTGGAAACACTGCGTCGCAGCCCTGGGAGGCGGTGCGTTCGTGGATCCGGAGAACCGTCTCCAAATCAGTAGATTGGGACTATCCGTATTTCTCGATCTGCCCCTGGAGGGCGTGCTGGAGCGATGCCCCCCAGACGGCACTCGACCGCTCCTGAAGGATCCGGCTTCAGCACGGGAGCTCTACTCCTCCCGGTTGCCCCTGTACCGGCTGAGTGATTTTGAGGTCGATGCCTCCTTGCCCCCTGATACAATAGTGAGCGCCATCCTGGAAAAGACCCGTTTGCAGCCCTCACCGAGACACACTGCTATCCCACCCGACCATGGGCGTTAGGCCAACCATCCTTCTTGCATTGCTGTTGTTCCTCGATCCATTCCTCCTGCTGGCGCAAGCCCCCGCGCCCCCGCCCCAGCAGGAGTGCGAGGAGTTGGAGGAAGACGAGGAGCCTCCACCGATCACATACTCCGGACCCGAACTCGGCCGCTTCAGGATATTTTTCGCAGGAAAGGAAATCGGCCACGAAGACTTCGAGATCTCGGGAAGCGCCAAACAGATCAAGGCCAGCAGCCGCACCCAACTCACCATCAGCCGGGAAGACCCCGCGGAGCCCCCGGAATACCTGGACGAGGAAGACTATGAGGAGCTTCCACCCCCGGACCGTCCGCCGGCTGAACCGGTGACCTTCCGCATTCAATCCACCTTGCGGTTCAATGACCTGTTCGAACCGGAGGCCTACGAAGTGGTTCAGGATGCAGGTCCCAATCAGATGCGGGCCAAGGTCGAGTTTCTGCCGGATCGAAGCCGGGTATCCTATATTTCGGATGAGGGTATCGACCGGAAAAGAATTGAATTGAAAAAGGATGTGACCGTCCTGGACGACAATGTCTTTCACCACTACCTGATCCTCTCCAAGCGGTACGACCTCTGCCGGGGCGGCCTTCAGGAATTCTCGGCGTTCGTTCCGCAACAGTTTCTGGCTGGAGGAATCAGCGTGTCCGAAATAGGTAGAGAGGAAGTTGAAATCGAGGCCCAACCCTATTGGCTGCGACGCTTCCTGGTCGACACGGGGGAGTTCAAAGTCAACTTCTGGCTGGACAGTGACCTGAAGCTCAAGAAACTCGCCATTCCTGATTCCGAGGTCGAGGTGATCCGGGACTAGCCCTCCATGACCCGCCGTCGCTCATCTCCAGGTGTTGCCGCAGGACTCGCCGGTTTGCTCCTTTTTGGAGTCTTCGCCGTCCATTGTTGGGGACAAAGTCTCCGCGTGAGCGGCGACCGGGCATTTTCCCACGTAGAGCGCCTGGTCAGCTACGGTCCCCGCCCTTCGGCCTCACCCGGCATTAAGAAAGCCCAACAGTACATTACGGACGTTTTGCGCCGACTCTCCCTCGAGGTCGAACACCAGAACTTCCTGGCTTCGACTCCCAATGGCAACCTGCCCATGAAAAACATCATTGCACGGTCTCGGGGAACGGTGGACAAGGTGGTGATTCTGGCAAGCCACTACGACACCCACTTGATGCCGGGCGGGGTCTTTGTGGGAGCCAACGACGGCGGTTCCAGCGTGGGCTTGTTGCTGGAACTGGCGAGAGTACTCTCCGGGCGGCAACCGGGTTTCTCCCTGTGGTTTGTCTTTTTTGACGGAGAGGAAGCCCAGAAGGCCTGGTCGCCCTCGGACAGTCTTTACGGGAGTCGATACTTTGTGCAGCGCCTCAGAGCCAGCGGTCAAACCGGCAGAATCGAGGCCATGATCCTGATGGACATGGTGGGAGACAAGGACCTGGCGCTGGAGAACGACCTCAACTCGACTCCCTGGCTGATGCGTCTGGTGAGAAACTCCGCGGCTGAATTGGGCTTTGGACAGCACCTGGCAAGCAATCCGAAGGCCGTGCTGGACGACCACATTCCCTTTACCGAGGTGGGTATCCCGGCCGTGGACCTGATCGACTTCGAATTCGGACCCAACAACCGCTAC
>JAPOZE010000401.1 GCA_026706225.1 Acidobacteriota bacterium | reverse complement strand
CGGGCGACGGCCCGACTTCAGCGCCGCTTGGGCAACCGTCTCCATCACCCGCTGGACGTTGCCGGCGATGACATCCATCCGTTTGAAGCTCCCGCCAAACCCGATTGCCGACCGAAGAAATTCTCCGTCCCTTCCAATCCCGGCGGTTCCCGAACCCCGCTGACCACCCGACCCCGCAGCCTCGAAAAGGGGCCATCTTACCTCAAGTCCCAGCCGATTTCCAAACGCCGCGGCAGGCGGGCGGGCACAGGCGGCACGCCTTGTTGGAGCAGCCGGCTTTGTGCTATTTTGCCAAGGATCCCGGCCCTGGGGGCCGGGCCTGAACTCCATTTCCTCCATGCCTCCATTCATTTCCTTTGAGGGATTGGACGGTTGCGGCAAGACCACCCAGGTTAAGCTGCTGGCCGACTACCTGGCCCGCCGCGGTATCCAGGCGGCCGTCCTGCGGGAACCCGGTGGAACTCCGGTAGGAGAAGCCATTCGAAAGCTGTTGCTCAGTTCCCGAAACCGTGGACTGCTGCCCTTGAGCGAGCTGCTGCTCTACTACGCAGCCCGAAACCAGAACCTTTGCCAGCAGATCATTCCGGCTCAGGCTGAGGGCAAATGGGTCTTGTGCGACCGTTTTGCGGATGCCAGCGCCGCCTACCAGGGTTACGGGCGCGGACTGGATCTCTCGGTGGTTGAAACGCTCGACCGCATGGTGAACGGCGGCAGGAAGCCGGACCTCACGCTCCTGATCGACATCGAGCCCTCTCTCTCCCTGGCCCGGGCCAGGGACCGGAACCGTCGAACGGGGCTGGACGAAGGCCGATTCGAAGCCGAGTCTCTGGCATTCTTCCATCGCGTCCGGGAAGGATACCTGCAGATTGCAGCGCGGGAGCCCGGCCGGGTCCGGGTCCTCGACGGAAGCCGGACCATCCAAGCGTTGCATCGGGAAGTCGTGGGGTTGATTTCGCCCTTTCTTTCCGGGGGGCAGGTCTGATGGGATGGAGTGATTTTCTGGGGAATGCCCCCGTTCGGGACCTGGTGAGGCGAAGTCTTGCCGAAGACCGTCTGCCTTGCTCGCTGCTCTTTGCAGGCATCGCGGGAGTCGGCAAGGGGACCCTGGCCCACTTTCTGTCCAAGGCAGCCAACTGCCAGGAACTCGAGGATGACTTCTGCGACGACTGCGGGAGCTGCCGCAAGATCGAGCAGCAGGTTCACCCCGACGTGCGACGCTACGCGCCCGACGGGGCCTTCATCAAGATCGACCAGATGAGAGACCTGATTCGCGAGGTCTTTTTCAAACCCTTCGAAGGCCGTCGCCGGGTCTTTGTGATCGACCAGGCCCACCGGCTGCGCCTGGAAGCCGCCAACGCCATTCTCAAGACTTTGGAAGAACCGCCGGAGACCTCCCTCCTCATCCTGGTGACCGATTCTCCCAACGATCTTCCCGGCACCCTCCGGTCCCGCTGCCAGCGCATCCAGTTCCATCCCTTCGCTCCGGTGGAGCTGGAAGGTATCCTCCGGCAACGATCGATCTACCCGGCCCGGGACCTGCCCCTGGTGGGACGGATTTCCCGGGGCAGCCTCGGAACGGCCTTGAACCTGGATCTGCAGCAGTACCGGGAGGCCCGCGAGGAAATGGTGGAGGCCATCCGGGCCTGCGCCGGAGCCTTGTCCTATCACCGGGCCCTGCAAATTACCGAGCCTCTGGCCTCGCCCCGGCAAAAGGGGCAATTCGAGTTCAAGACGGGTGTGCTCTACGACCTGATGCGCGACCTGATGCTGATTCGACTGGGGGCGCCTTCCGAAAGCCTCACCAACATCGATCTGCATTCGGAGTTGGCCGAAATCGGCTCCGCCCTGACTCTCGGACAGATTGTCGATGCCGTCGGCTCTCTCGACCACTTGATGAAGGGACTGAGGCGCAACCTCAACAAGTCGCTGGCTCTGGACCGGTTTCTGTTCCGGCTGAGCGGCGTGAGCGCCACGCCCCCAACCTGAACGCCGGATATCCACGAAGGCAAAAAATGAAATCCACCAAGGCGGGACCCACCCGGGAGCGCGGGCGTCTCGCCCGCATTTGTCTCGACTCAACCCGGCCCATCTCCTTCACCCCGCTCGACCCGAAAACAGGCCACGACCCTGCTTCGCCCAAGCCCACGCCGTTCCCGCCGGCTGGGTGGACGGCTGCCACATCGCAGGGAAACTCAGCAGCTCGCGACGGCAGTGCATGCGGGCGGGACGCCCGCGCTCCCGGGTGGGGCGTCTCTTCCCATCGCTCTTGCTCCAGGAGGGAACGCGCGTGTCGATGGGCATCGAACATTGCAGGGTTTTGCGCACCGACAGTGGCAGGATCGGCCCGCTGGCCAGCGGCACGGCTAACCCGAACGCCGTCTCCTTGGCACTGTTTGGCGCTGTTGGGACTTGTGGCGAAATAGGGGCCCGTGCTAGACTATCGTCAATCTTGACGCTCACAGGCCACCTTGAAAAACCCCGCGGGTCAGGGCTGTGATACGGCCGTTGGCCAGCCAATGAGTTTCTTTTCGTCCGCCTTGATCCGTCCTGAAACGATCGCAGGTTTCCGAGAAT
>JAPOZE010000618.1 GCA_026706225.1 Acidobacteriota bacterium | reverse complement strand
GGCAGCCGCGGCGTCGTGACCTGGTCTTCGTCGCCAGCGCGGACGAGGAGGCGGACACTGATGAGGCCCCCTCCCCCTATCGGAACCAGGACCAGCTCCACATCGGGAAGGTCCTGCAGGATCTCGAGACCCACCGTTGCCTGGCCGGCAATGATGGTTTCATCGTCGAAGGGCGGCACCATGGCCAACCCGCGTTCGGCCGCCAGAGTTTCAGCCGCCACCCGCCATTCCTCTTCCCCGCCCTCCTCCACGGTGACGATCTCGGCGCCCAGGTCCAGGGTCTTGGCCCGCTTGATGGCGGGAGCCCGGGCAGGCATGACGATGACCGCCCGAATACCCATGACACGGGCGGCGTAGGCGACTCCCTGGGCATGGTTGCCGCTGGAGAAGGCGATGACACCCTGTCGCCTCTGGTCCGGAGAGAGAGAGGCGATCTTGTTGTAGGCGCCTCGAAGCTTGAAGGCTCCCACCGGTTGAAAGCTCTCCGGTTTGGGAAACGTCTGCCGGTCGGTGGAGAAGTCCGTGTAGTGCACCAGGGGAGTGTTGACAGCCACTCCGGCAATCCTGGCCTGGGCCAACTTGACGTCTTCCAGGGTAATCATGGAATCGCCTTCACCTGAACACCCTCGGTTGGCACTGTATGACCGTCCGTGTGAAGCCGGAGGGGTGAATTCTATATGACAGGCCTGCCGTGGCGAAAGGTTCCCGGGGAAAAACCGGACCCTCGAACCGCGACTAGCCACTTGTTTACAGACACGGAGGAGACCCGCATCCCGGTCGGAACCCGGGCGCAATCCGTTCCGGAAGGTGTCGTGCATCGCAAGCGCCCGGACGTCATCGACACCGAGACTATCGGAAAACCGCACTTCGAGACCCCGGGTGGAGCCTTCAAACCACGAGGGTTTGATGTTACACTGAGCGAACTGCGGTTCCGCTCCTGCAATCTTTTCAAATTCTTTATTGACAGAATTGTAGGGGACTTGCAGAAGCAATGCGCCGGCCTGCGGCGAACCATTGCGGCTGATCGTGACCCTGGTAAGCTGCGCTACTCGGGGCCGCATTCGAGAAGTCGTGGCTGGTCGGTTTCGGATGGGTTGGACACCGCCGAACAGGAAAACCCATGAATCCGTATCGATGTTGCATCGTCTCGATCGCCCTGCTCGCCTTCTCGACTCCCCCTACCGCTCAAGCCCAAGCCAGCAGCCGCTTTTATTTCGACGTTAGCGGACACGCCCTTTTTCCCCATGCCTCGACCTCCTCGGGGGAAATCAACCGGTTGTCGCCCCCATTCGACACCGGAGCCGGCATGACCGCCTCCTTCGGCGCCTTTGTGGGCCGGGGTTTTTCGACCGAGTTCGAATGGGGATACCAGCGGGCCGGCGTCGGCGATCCGGATGAGAATCTACTCGCGTCTGCAGTCGGGACCGGCCTGATTCCGGGACTCGACGATTCGCTCGGAGACATTCCGCTGCCGTTTTCGCTCAAGATTGACGGAGAAGTCGCAACCCGGTCTCTGATGGCCAATCTCTACTACCGGCATCCGAGTTGGCGGCTCAGTCCCTACGCCGGCCTGGGTGCGGGCATTTTCTTCTACGACACCGAGATCGACACCCGGTTGGACATCGATCTGGAAGCGCTCTTCGGAGATTTGCCGATCGGCGGGGACCCGGAGGAGGTCCCGCCCCCACTGACAACCACCCTCCGGCAGGAAGAACGACGATTCGGTTTTCAGTTGATGACAGGTTTGTCATTCCGGGTGTGGCCACGTGTGGAACTACGCATCGGCTATCGCTACCGCTCCGGTCGGGACGGCCCGGTCAATTCGGACCAGGTGGAGGGAGGGGTCCGCTTCCGCTTCTGAATGGTGGCGCCAGGACTCTGTACGAAAACCAGGCGCCGCAATGGTCCCTGATTCCAACGGCAGGTCGAGCGGCTGGGGTCTGCCTGTTGCAAGCAAACGAGAGCCGGGCTGCAGACGGGGCCGATGCCAAGGCTCTCTGGAGGTCAATGGTGCGACCATGATCTCGGGCGACATTCGTTGACCGGGCTTGCAGGGCCGGCCAGCGGGGCCAATCCGGACACCAGCGGCCCCTTGTGACGGATTCAGCGGACCTGGGACCGTGCCTGGCCACGGCTGACGCCCTTCTGACACGCCTACGTTCACCATATCGTCATTGGATTTCTACAAGAAATTCACTTAGGAAAATACTTGCAAAGAGGTAAGATTACCGTATAGTAAAGGCAAAAAATAGGCAGAGTGGAATGATACCAGCGATGGTTCACGTCTTCTTGTTTTGTGCCAAAAAACCAACTACTCCCAGCAGGAGGGGTTCATGCTCCACAGACTTGCTGTCCTGACGATAACGCTGCTCCTTGCCACAGGTACCGGCACAGCCCTCGCCCAGGGAACCGCTACCTTGAGTGGCGAGGTGAAAGACACCTACGGCTCGGTCATTCCGGCCGCCGATATCATCGCAACCAACAACGCCACCGGAGCCGAGGTGACCGACTCGACGGATGCCGTGGGCAACTACCGGTTGACCCTGGAGCCCGGGACCTACACGGTGACGGTGGAGGC
>JAPOZE010000283.1 GCA_026706225.1 Acidobacteriota bacterium | reverse complement strand
AGTCGGTTTTCCTGCCCTTCTGCCAGGAAATGGTCCGATACGTTGCCCGCTTCCGGCCCTCCCCGCAGGCCTACGGGGTCGGAGACAGGGTCGCGCTCCAATCCTTGAATCCCCAATGGGCCAGAACGCTGGCGACGCTCTCGACCTCCGGCCGCTCGTTTGCTCATACCTGGACCGTGGTAGCACCCTCCGGCCGGGAGTTCCCTCTGAAGGATCCGCTCGGGGAAAACCGGTCCTCACTGGAACTGACCGAACCGGGCTTTTACCGATTCCGGGTACAGGAGACCGAGCACCTGCTGGCCGCCAACCTGGATCCCCGGGAATCGGATTTGCGAACCCGGGATCCGGGGCGATTCCTGGCGCAAGTGCCTCGGTCAGACCGCCGGGAAGGCGCCGCTCCGCGACAGCCAACCTCCGTCGACCGGCGCCATGCCCTGGAAAACCGGCAGCACCTCTGGTGGTACCTGGTTCTGGCCGCCTGTCTGGTGTTGTTGGTTGAGAGTTTGCTGGCGAACCGTTATTCTTACAACCTGACGAACCCATAGACGGCCATACCCGTTGGGCATCGCGGGACGGCGGACGGAGCGCACTCTCCTTATCCATGACAGCGGAACGGCAACGCTTGCAGGCCACCATCCGGCGAGTCCGCCGGCGTTTCAAGAGCATCGCTTCCATTCGGGGCCTTGCCTGGTGGCTGGGCCTTTCCCTGCTGGCGGTGGCTGCCGCCGTGACCGCTGTCGACTATTGGAACTACAGCCAAAAGGTCCTCCTGCTGGCCCGCTGGGCCTCCCTGCTGATCATGGGACTTTCCCTGGGCTGGCTGGTGGTGCGTCCCCTGGCTCGACGCATCAGCGACATCCGGATCGCCCGCACCATCGAGGAACGCTACCCGCAACTGCAGGATCGCCTGGTCACGGCCACCGAGCTGACATCCCCGGCAGGCCGCGATTCCCGGCCTCACCCATTCCTGCCCCTGCTGCTCCGCGACGCGGCTCGCCAGAGTCGCAGGGTCAAACCCCCCGAGCTGTTCAACCGCAAGGAACCCTTGCAGTCCATCCTGGTCAGTTGTGGCCTGGTGCTGCTGTTCGTCCTGCTGCAGATCCATGGGCCCGGCCATTTCCAGTACGCGACTCTGAAACTCTACGCCGACGGATGGTGGCCCCGGGCAGCGCCGCTCTATCGGATCGAGGTGTCGCCCGGCGACACCCGCATCCGCAAGGGCTCGGACCAGACCGTCACGGCCAGTCTGGAGGGCTTCGAGGCGGAACAGGTCCACCTGTTCTTCCGCTACGCCCGGAGCGGAAGCTGGAAATCCCAGCCCATGACGGCCGAGGCCGGCGCCAACCGCTACGGATTTTCCTTTGTGGATGTTGCCGAACCCATCGGCTACTACGTCCAGGCCGGAAACATCCGGTCGGAGGCCTATGAACTTTCGGTGATGGAGACGGCTCGGGTTCGCCGGATCGATCTGACCTACCGTTTCCCGGGCTACACCGGCCTGCCGCGGCGCACCGAGAAAAACGGCGGCGACATCGAGGCCCTCCGAGGCACTCGGGTCGAGGTCAAGGCCCACCTCAACCTGGAACCGGACTCGGCCCGCATTCTGCTGGGAGACGGAACCTCCATTCCGATGCGCAAGGCGGAGGGACCGGCGGTCACCGGGGAAATCAAGGTTTCCGGGGACTCGACCTATAGAATCCAGCTCACCGAGGACTGGACCGGCGAGAAGGTCGAATCCCATGCCTATGCCATCACCGCCTTGCGGGATCAACCTCCCCAGGTGGCCTGGACCCGGCCGGGGCGGGATCGGCAGGCCACCGCCCTGGAGGAGGTCCTGACCGAAGCCAGGGCCGACGATGACTTCGGCCTGAGGGGCCTGGAGTTGCACTACGCCCTGAACGGCGCGCCCACGGCCAAGATAGACCTTTTCCGACCCGGGGGCGGACGGCTCCCCCGTTCGATCTCGGCGACCCACACCTTCTTCCTGGAGGAGTTCGAGCTCCAGCCGGGGGATTTCGTCAGCTATTTCGCCCGGGCCTCCGACGCCCTGGCGACCACCACCAGCGACATCTACTTCCTGGAAGTGCGTCCCTTCGGCAAGCAATACCAGCAGCGACAGTCGGGAGCCCGGCGGGGCGGGGGTTCCACCGACATGGACTCGCTGCTCTCCCGGCGCCAGAAGCAGATTCTGGTAGCCACCTGGGGACTGATCCGAGACCGGAAGCGACTGGACAAAGGGGAATATCGGAATTCCCTGCGCCTGGTGGGAGAACTGCAGCTCAAGCTGCAGGAGCGCACCCAGTCCCTGGCCGACCGGGTCCAGCGCAGGGCCCTGACCGGCCTCGACCAGGACATCCGGAAATTCTCCGAGAACCTGGTCCAGGCGGTCCAGTCCATGACACCTGCCCACCAATCGCTGTCGCAACGCGACCCCGACGAAGCCGTTCCCCACCAGCAAAAGGCACTCCAGTACCTGATGCGGGCCGAGACCTTCTACAAGGAAGTGCAGGTGGCTCGCGGCGGAGCTCAGGGACGCGCGACCTGGGCCCAGGAGCTGGAGAGCATGTTCGAGCTGGAACTGGACAAGC